>NZ_WPCD01000006.1:0-56710 GCF_009741955.1 Halogeometricum sp. CBA1124
AGGCGTGCTTCGCGTACCCCGTCGCCTCGTAGACGAAGTCGACCGCCTCGTGCGCCTCGGGTATCTCGTCGACGGGCGTCTGTCGGGAGTCCACGTAGGTGCTGCCGAGACGGTCGACGATGTCGACGGTCGGGTCGGGTCTGTCCCGCCGCCCCAGACAGTAGGTCCGGTCGAACGGCGAGCGCTCCGTCTCCAGCATCGCGAGGGTGAGCAGCCCGAGCGGTCCGTTGCCGAGGACGAGTGCGCTCTCGGGTCGCCAGTCGAACGCCGACCGGGCGGCGAACGCGTGTTCGAACGCCTTCTCGGAGTTCGATATCGGCTCCACGAGGAAGCCGTACTCGGCGAACGAGTCCGGGACGGGAACCAGAAACTCGGGGGGGCTGGTGAACAACTCCGACATGTAGCCGTGCGCGCCGACGATACCGCGTTCGACGTACGCGCCGTCGGGCGCCATGTCGGGTTCGCCGCGTTCGAAGTGGCCGCCGTCGGCACCGCTGGGTCGCCGAACGGTCGGGACGACGAGCGACCCCTCCTCCAGACCCGTCCCGTTCGCGTCTTCGACCACGGCGACGGCCTCGTGACCCAGAATCTGGTGGTCGTCGCCCTCGGGATACCCGCCGTGATTGCCCGCGATTACCTCGTGGTCGGTGCCGTCGATGCCGACTCTGAGCGTTCGCAAGAGGGCCTCCCCCGCTTCGGGGGTCGGGTCCGGTACCTCGATGAGTTCGGGGCCGGACCCCTCGCGCGTCACGGCGACTGCCCTCATACGAGACCACCTCTCCGGTCGAGACGCCGGGCGTCCGTTCGGGGACGACCGACGCCGTCGTCACTGCTCGGCATGGGTTCGGGTTGTTCGCAGGGCGAGTTAAACACACCGACGCGAGGAGGAACGCACACGTCGTCACGCGTTACAGTCTCGGCACGGCGAGTATAGCTTCTTTAGCCGTCCGAACGAAGGACGCTCGGAACATGATATCCTTCCTCGTCGTCTACGGAACCGGTGAAGGACAGACGGAGAAAGTGGCGTCGCGAATCGCCGGCGTGCTTCGCGACCGCGGCCACGACGCGACCACGGTGAACGCCGGGGACCGACCCGCCGACCTCGACGTGTCGGCGTACACGCCGTCCTCGTCGGGGCGTCCATCCACGCCGGCAAGCACCAGGAGGCGGTCCGGACCTTCGTCGAGTCCGCTCGCGACACGCTGGCGGCGCGACCGACCGCGTTCTTCCAGGTGTCGCTGACCTCCTCCCGCGACGACGAGGAGGCGGCGGCACAGGCGGCGACGTACGTCGAGGAGTTCGTCGACGCCACGGGGTGGCATCCGGACCGAATCGGCCTGTTCGGCGGCGCGTTGCGCTACTCCGAGTACGGGTTCTTCAAGCGCCTCCTGATGCGTCAGATCGTGAAGAAGACGATGCCGGAGGTGGACGGCTCCGAGGACGTCGAGTTCACCGACTGGGACGAAGTCGAGGCGTTCGCCGCCGACGTCGCCGCGTTCGTGGAGGGACGACTCGGCGTCGTTCCGCCGTCCGCAGACGGGGTCACCGAGTCGTAGCCCTCCCGGACCCCATCGCGACGCCGTCGCGTTCGTGTCGTCGTAGCGGAGCCTGAAGTCGTTCGTATACGAATAGACAAATCTGCAGATAGAATCGGGAGGTATGAACACAGTAATACATTAGATGCTATTAGTATCGGAAAGAGTACGCTCAGTAGTGTCGCTGTGTTCTCGAAATCGCCGTTCGACCTCTATCTCTCGGTATCTATCGACGTATCCGGCGAACGAATCTGTCGGTTCGGTCGTCAGACGCGCAACGGCCACCGACGGCGTCCGCGGGCCCAACGTCGTTTGTCTACCCATTCGTGTTCACCATAAATGTTCAGTACGTGTGTTCAGCGTGTTCATCGACCGCCGCCCGGGTCGGCATCGTCGCACGGAGCCGTCACACCGGGCGAGCGGACGGCCGGTCGTCGGGAGCCTCGTAGACGGCGAGGAACGGTGCATCGGTCTCCGACTCCGGGCAGGCGTCGGTTCGCTGGATCGGGAACGTCTCCCCGGTGAGGTTGGCGCCGTCGAGGTACAGCCCCACCGGGTACGTCTTCTCGGAGAAACTCAGCACGTGCTCGTTGTATCCGTCTCGGACGTTCAGATGCGCGTGGACGGGACGTTGGCGTTCACTCGAGTCCGTCGACCGCCGGTGCGCGCTCCAGTCTCCCGCCGGACACACGGCGTAGTTCGGCGCGTCGACGCGTTCGGGAAGCGGCGTCGGATTCGTCACGACCACGGAGGCGACGCGCAACTGATTGCGGTCGGAGTCCGGCACCGTGACCTCGCTTTGCGATCGGAGTTCGTACGCGGGGCCGCCGGAGGCGACGTCCACGACGAGGACGCCGGCGACGAGAGCGGCGACCACGACCAGCGCGAGTGTGGCCCGACGGCCCGTGGTGAAGCGGTCGTTCTCGTCTACCCGCGTCCGCACCCAGAAGAGTACGGCCGCCACGGCCAGCAGACCGGCGACGGTGAGTGCGTTCCCGACGTCGAACGTGTTCACCGTCTCGACGAAGAGCGCGACGGCCGAGACGACGACCACGCCGTAACCGAGCAGGATCGACTGGTGGTCGCTCGTCCGTTGCGTGAGCGCGAAGACACCGGCGAGGAACAGGACGACCAGAGCGAACTTCGAGACGGGCGAGTAGCCGAACTCCACGTCGACGACGAAGACGACGACGGCGATGGTCGCGACGATGGCCGCGGCGCCGTTGAACAGCGTGTCGGAGTCGAAGTCGACCATGCCGTTTCGTGACACCGCGAGATAAAGTACCTCCCGTCGAGACAAAGGCCCGTTTCAGCCACCGCCGAATACCGACCGGCCGCGTGCGCTCGTCGCGTCGTCGGTGGACGACAGCCACTCACAGAAGCGGCTGATTCTCGTTCTCGGACCGCGTAGGTAGACGGATGGAAGTCGAGCGGTCGACGCCGGCGAACGGTACACGAACCGAGACGGGACGGGTCCGAACGAACGACGTAGACACCTACTACGTACGGCGCGGCGACGGCCCGCCCGTCGTCTTCGTCCACGGGATGGCCACGAACACGGCCCAGTGGGACGCGCAGATGGACGCGCTCTCGGAGTACACGACCATCGCGTACGACGTCCGCGGGCACGGCCGGACCGGCGGATCGGACCGTAAATCGTACGACGTCGAACTGTACGCGTCCGACCTCGACGCCCTGCTCACGGCGCTCGACGTGGAGCGACCGCTCCTCTGTGGCCTCTCGATGGGGGGCTGTATCGCACAGGTGTACGCGGCGAGACATCCGGAGAACGTCACCGGCCTGGTGTTGGCCGACACGTTCTCCGCGGACGAACTGTCTTTCGGTGCCCGTCTCGTCTTCGCGAACCTCCGTCTGCTGGGACGACTGGACGGCGTCGTTCGCTACACGACCCTCAATCGACTCCAGACCTGGGTCGGGAACCGCCTCGCCCCGGGCGTCGCCGGCGACGGCACCGAAATCCAGCGGGTGATGGAGACGGGTCCGCGGATTCCCCACGCGGAGTTCGTCAAGATTGCCGACTCGGTGGCGGCGTTCCCGGACAGCGACTTCGACGTGACCGGAATCACCGCGCCGACCCTCGTCCTGTACGGCGAACACAACCCCGACGTGCTCGTCGAGATGCACGAACGACTCGCCGCCCGACTGACGAACGCCGACGTGGACGTGCGAGTCGTCCCCGCCGCCGGCCACGCCTCGAACGTCGACAACCCCGCGTTCTTCACGGACGCCGTCCGCCGCTTCGCCCGTCGGGTCTTCGAACCGAACGACTGACGCGGCGACGAGTGCGTCGGCGGCCGCGCTACCGCCGTGGCACCGGCGGTGGCGACGGACTCCGCTTCGAGCGAGCGTTACCGAAGCGTGAATATACAGAAATATTATATATCAGGGAATGTAGAACGTCGTATGGTCGTCGTCGTGCTCGGACACCGCCTCGAATCCCCGCAGATACACACGCGACTCCGGGCGCGAGTCGTCGGCGGGATGAGAGCGCTCGACGCCGAGGACGAGTCGTACCTCCTCTGCACCGGCGGACAATCGAACCCCGAGGTGGACCGAACGGAGTGCGGCGTGATGGGCGAGTACGCGGTCCGACGCGGAGTCGACCCGGACCGAATCGTACTGGACCCGTTCGCCTACGACACTATCGGCAACGCGTACTTCTCCCGGGTGTTGTTGGACGACGTCGGACTCGACCCGAGTCGCGTCCACCTCGTGACGGACGACTTTCACGCGCCGCGGGCGAAGTGCGCCTTCGAACACTGCTTCGGTCCGGACACGACGATAGACACGACACACAGCGTCGAAACCGAACGCGACCCCCACTCGCCGACCTGCCGGGAGAAGTTACAGCAGACCCGACGGTTCTTCGAACCGGTTCCGGTCGGTGACGCCGACGCGATTCGCCGCCGTCTGCACGCCGACCACGACTGCTACGACTTCTCCGAAACCGTCCAGCCGATATCCCAGTGAGGGGCGTCGTCTCGTCCGACACTCCCGTGGACGCCGAGTCCGAACGGGAGTCTGCGCCGTTCTCAGAGTGACCACGCCGGCCCCGTAGGGCCCGTCGGACCCGACGCGGACGCGAGGACAGCGACGCTGGCGACAGTGTGGGATGAAAACGATACACAAGAATTTATAAATGTAAGTTACAATAATCCAATTATTCCGCCTCGAAGCTAAAACCCTTAACACGGAGGAGTGTTTCCCACGGTTTGTCATGCCCGCTGAAACGTATGGCATAATCAGTCTGCTCCCGGCACTCTTCGCCATCGTGCTGACGCTGGTGAGCAGGCAGGTATTGCTCTCGTTGTTCACCGGAATCTGGATAGGTGCGACCATCCTGGTGGGATGGAATCCGATCGGCGGCGTGGCTCACTCCCTCCAGTTGGTCATCAATAGCGTCACCGCGTCGTTCAACAGCAAACTGCTGTTGTTCACGTTCCTCTCGGGTGCGATGCTCGGGATGATATTCCTCTCGGGCGGGATGAACGCGCTCGCACAGCGCATCATCTCCCGCGTCCAGACTCGTAGACAGGCGGAGTTGGGAACGAGCGTCCTCGGGATGCTCATCTTCGTCGACTCCTACGCGAGTACGATGATCACGGGGTCTGTGATGCGGCCCATCACCGACCAGTTCGACATCAGTCGAGAGAAACTCGCCTACCTCCTCGACTCCACCACCTCCCCCGTCGTGAGCATCGCCGTCGTCTCGACGTGGGTCGGATTCGAGGTGGGCCTCATCCGCGACCAGTTCACGCAACTCGGCATCGACCAGAGCGCGTTCGTGGTGTTCCTCCAGAGCATCCCGTTCCGCTTCTACAGCATCCTCGCCGTCGCCCTCGTCTTCATCCTCGTCTTCATGGGGTGGAACTTCGGCCCGATGAAGCGGGCCGAACGACGCGCGAAGGAGGAGGGGAAGGTGCTCGCCGACGACGCCGACCCCCTCATCGAGACGCGTGAAGAGGACATCGTTACCCCCGACCACGTGGACGCTCGCTGGTGGTACTTCGCGGCACCCATCGTCGTCCTCGTCGCCGTCACCGGGTTCGGATTGCTCTACTCCGGCGGGTGGCCCTCGAAGGCCCCCGTCGAAGCGCTGAAGGGGGCGGCCACCGCCGACGCCATCCTCTGGGGCGTCTTCTCGGCCTGCGCGCTCCTGTTGGCCATCCTCGTCGGACACGCCCGCGTCGAACTCGAAGCGGTCAGCGACTCCATCTTCGAGGGGTTCAAGATGGTGATGTTCCCCGTCGCCATCCTCTCGCTCGCGTGGACCATCGGCGGCGTCAGCGAGTCGCTCGGCGTCGGCCCGTACGTCGTCAGCATCGCCGAGGGCGTCATCACGCCGGCGCTACTGCCGGCCGTGGTGTTCATCTCGGCGGCCGTCATCTCCTTCTCCATCGGCACCTCGTGGGGGACGATGGGCATCATGTTCCCCGTCGCGGTTCCGCTGGCCTACCAACTTGGCGCGCCGTTGCCGGGCGCCATCGGCGCCATCCTCACCGGCTCGCTGTTCGGTGACCACTGTTCACCCATCAGCGACACGACGGTCCTCTCGTCGATGTTCGCCGGCGCGGACCACGTCGACCACGTGAACACGCAGATTCCGTACGCGGTGCTCTGCGGGACCGTCGCGACGGGACTGTTCCTCGCGAGCGGTTACGGCGTCGGTGCGCTGGCGCTCCTTCCCGTCGGCGTCGTCGGACTGGTCGTCGCCGCGTACTACTTCTCCCAACACGCCGACACGCGGATGCCGACGGTGTTCGGCTCCTCGTCTGACTGAGTCGACCCCTCGGTTCCACCCTCGTTCTCCGACGCGACGGCCGCAGGAAGCCGCCGTGACCGGCGCGCCCGCGGTTCGTCCGCGCTGTAACGTCTCGAAGCCGGGAGTGTGGAGTCGCTCCCCGTCGACGCCGCCCGTGTCGCTGACTCGCCCGAAGGCCCGGTCGCCGGCGCGTTCGCAGGTGTGGTTCCGTCGGTGAAGACCGGGACGTCCGCTCGAACAGTCACCTCAGTGCAGATATATTTTCGTGCGAGAACGATTCGGACGTTCGCGGCCGTCGGTGTCCGTCCGGGTCGCGGCCATTTCAGTATCCGTCGCTGTAGTCAGTCGAGTAGACAGTCTCTAACTCCCGTATTTCAGGAGTTATGGGCATATGATTTTTGACTGTTACCGTCCACGAACCTGTATGACAGGCCAACTGTTCGAGCTAACGGGATTTCAACGGGACATCCTGACCGTCATCGCTGGTCTGGACAGACCCTCCGGACAGGACGTCAAAGAGGAACTCCAGAAAGATATCGGCGACATCAACCACGGTCGACTCTACCCGAACCTCGACGCCGTCGTCGAGGAGGGGTACGTCGAGAAAGGCGAGATAGACCGCCGGACGAACTACTACGCGCTCTCCGAACAGGGCTACGAGGCTCTCAAACGGCGGCGCGAGTGGGAGAACTCGACCGTCGACGAACTCGGCGAGCGGTAGGCGCGCGAACGGCCGCACGGCGAGTGCGAGGCGTCGGGTCCGTCCGCCGCGGCGCAGGGCCGGACCGTGAGTCGCCGGCTCGGCGTCCGCGCCCCCCGTTCGGTGGGCTCCCGACCGAACCCGACAGTCGCTCGCTAGCGGCCGCCGTCGCTCCGGACTTCGACTCGGTCGCGAATCGTGCCCGCGCGACTCCGGAGGTGCTGTGGCGTTCGCTCGTTCTCGACAGCCGGCACCCCGAGACGACGCGCAGGGCGACCTGCTGCGTCGACCCGCCGCCGAGGTCCAGTCCGACCGGCGTGTAGAGGCGGTCGGGGTCGGCGACGGAGAACGTCCGCCCCTCCGAGTCGAAGTCGCAGCATCTCCTCGAACCGGTCGCGTGGCCCCGTCAGTCCGACGTACGGCACGTCCGTCTCGAACAGTTGCTCGACGGTGAGGCGGTCGTCCACGAAGTCGTGCGCGGCCACCACGACGTACGTCTCCGCGTCGAAGTCGACGGCGTCGCGAATCCCCGCCGGCGACGTCGAGACGACGACAGCTGACGAGTCGCGTTCGCGACGCGAACACCGACACGGTGTCCGACCTCCGCGAGGCGCAGAAGTTGGGCCGCGCCGACGCCGCGGACGGCGGGAGCGACGGCCTCGTCAAAGAGCGAGCGTATAGCGACATGAGATTTACTTCGGGAATCGGGACGAATCCGCGGCCTCGGCCCCGGCGAGAGCGGCTCACATCCGTTCAGTCGCCACTCACGTCGACTCGCGCATCCCCGAATCGAACACCGCGTCGAACATCTTCCGCTCGGCCTTGCGGAGGTGCTGGTGGAACGTCGGCGGACTCACGCCCAGAGACTCGGCGACGTCTTCGCCCGTCACCGCCCGCGGCCACTCGAAGAATCCCGCGTAGTAGGCGGTTTCCAGCGCGGTGCGCTGCCTGTCCGTCAGGTCGGACGTGAGCGTGCTCACCTGCCGGTCCTCGGCGCGACTGTGTTTGGTCAGTTGTCGGCGCTTCAGCAGTTTCGTCGTCGGGTAGGCGTCCATCATCGTCTCGGTCACCCGGCGAACGTCGGCGCTCGGCGGGAGGTGAACGCTGAGCCGATAGTCGCCGCCCTCGATGACCGCCTCGGCGACGCCGCCGCCCAGCGTACTGATGGCGGCGAGTACCGGTGGCTCCGACACTCGGAGTTCGAACCGCCGTTCGTCGCCGCCGTCGTGGACGGTGACGGACTCGTAGAACGGCACCGACTCGACCATCGCCTCCACGGTGCCGACGCCCTCGGGAGTCGTCCGTCCGAAGAAGACGAACTTGTCGTCGCCGACCCGGACGATGTGTTCGAGGCGAATCGGGGCGTCCGTGGCGTCGTCCACGCCGAGCGACTCGAAGACGTTCTCGATCTGGAAGACGAGTTCGACCACGTCGTCGCTCATCAGTGCGTGCTTGCGTTCCACGGCCGCGATGGCGTGACCGACGATTTCGCCGAGTTGTCCGACCATCTCGTACTCCTCGCCCTCGAACGCGCCCGGGCGGTCGCTGTAGACGTTCAGCACGCCGTAGGGCGTGTCCTCGTGAGTTATCGGTATCGCGGCGGACGAGCGGAAGTCGTACTGCTCGATGTGGTCGCGCCACGGGTCGTGGCGGACGTCCGCCACGGTGTCCCGCGTGGTCTGCACCTCGCCCGTCCGTATGGCCCGCCCGGTCGGCCCCTCGCTGCGTTCGTCGTCCGGGTCGACCGAAATCGTCACGCCGTCCAGATAGCCCTCGACGCCCGCTTCGGACCGCAGCGACACCGTCTGCGAGGCCGGGTCGACGTCGCCGACCCACGCGAACAGATACGGCTCCGCCGCGGCGAGTCGGTCGCAGACCGTCTCCTCTATCTCCTCGCGCGTCGACTGCTCGATGACGGCCTCGGCGATGCCCCGCACCACCTCGTTGAGACTGTTGAGCGCTCGGAGTCGCTCACGCCGGCGTTCGAGTTCGCGTTCGCGTTCGACCCGTGCCGTCACGTCGCGGACGACGCCGGCCCGACCGGCCGCGTCGTCTCCGTATCGGGAGGTGGTGAAGTTCCCCTCGACGGCGACTTCACCGCCCTCGGCGGTCTGGAGACTGTACTGGAGCGTCCCGTCGTCCCGGTCACCGGCAAGTATCTCCCGTCCGAGTTCGTTCGCCCGTTCGTGGACTTCTCGGCCCTCGACGAGCGTCGGCCGGCGGCCGAGCAGGTCCTCGCTGTCGTACCCCGTCAACTCGCAGAACGCGTCGTTGACCAGAGCGTACCGACCCTCGTCGTCGAGGGCGTAGACGCCGTCGGGGACCGTTTCGACGATGGTCTCGTACCGTTCGAGTTCGCGTTCGTGGGCTTTCCGCCGGGAGACGTCCCGGAAGTAGACCGACAGACCCGTCTCCGACGGGTAGACGTGCGTCTCGAACCACCGGCCCAACGAGGCGTGGTGCTCTTCGACCGAGACGGACTCCTGCGTCTCGAACGCCTCCTCGAACGCCGCCACCACCTCGGTATCGGTGGGGACGACGTTCCCGACGTGCTCGCCCACCGGACCGGCCCCCGACAGGTCCATGAGCGTCACCGCCTGCTCGTTGAGGTAGACGAACCGCAACTCCTCGTCGAGGGCGAAGAAGGCGTCGTCGATGCGCGCGAACACCTCGTCGAGTTCGGCGTCCAACTCGTCCCGCTGGCGTTCGAGTCGCCGTTCCTTCCGCTTCAGTTCCGTCACGTCCTTTCCGGCGACGACGACGCGTTCGAGGGTCCCGTCGTCGAACAGGGGCGTCGCGGTCAGCGACACCCACCGCTGGGTGCCGTCGGAGCGTCGTGTTGGACCAACCAGTCGGAGACCGGCTCTCCGGTCTCGACGACGCGAGAAACCGGGTGTTCGGCCGTCGGAATCGGCTCGCCGTCGGGGTCGTAGAGGTCGAGGTCCTCGACTCGCAGCGTCTCTAGCTCGGCGTCGTCGAGGCCCAGTTCCCTGCCGGCGACGGCGTTCGTTCGCTCCACCGTCCCGTCGGGTCGGAAGATGGCGAGCCTGACGGGTGCCGTCTCCAGCAACCGGTCCGTGAGGTCACGTTCGCGGCGTAGTTGGCGTTCGCGGTCGCGTCGCTCCGTCAGGTCCCGGGTCACCTTCGCGTAGCCCTCCAGTTCCCCGTTCTCGTCGTGTATCGCCCAAATCGTCACGCTCGCCCAGAATCGGTCGCCGTCCGCGTCCACGCGCCAGCCCTCGAACTCGACCGAACCTCGCTCTGCCGCCGCCGCGAGGTTCTCCTTCGGGACGCCGGCGGCGCAGTCTTCCGCCGTGTAGAACGTCGAGACGTGCTCGCCCACGATGTCCTCCTGCGCGTAGCCCTTGATTCGCTCGGCCCCCCGGTTCCACGTCTGGACGCGACCCTCGGTGTCGAGCGTGAAGATGGCGTACTCGTCGACGCTTTCGACGAACGACTCGAACACCTCGCTGTCCTCTCGGCGGGAGCGTTCCGACCGCTTCCGTTCGGTAACGTCGTAGTAGAGTTCGACCCGACCGCCCGCGTACGTGCCCGATTCGATGGGTTTGCTGCGGTGTTCGAGCCACCGCTCCTCGCGTTCGCCGGCGGCCGTCACGTGACACTCGAACTCCTGAGGAGAACTGTTGTCGTCGTACGTCGCCAGCACGGTGTCCGCGAACGACGCCGAGTCCTCGACGGTCGCAGCGATGCGGTCGGTGACGAGTCGACGCTTGTTCGCCCCCAGAACCGCCCGTCCGGTCGAGACCGAAGTAGCGTTCGGTCGCGCCGTTGGCCCAGACGACGTCGAAGGACTCGTCGAGGACGAAGATCCCGACTTCGACGTCGTCGAGCACCTCGCCGACGAGCGAATCGACCGCGGTCGACGGGCCGAGCGTCGCCGTCGGAGCGCCACCCACCGGTCGCCACCAGACCCGGGCGTCGCTCCCACCTTCTTCGTCTCGACCCGTCCGTCCTCGACGAGTCGTTCGAGCCGAGCGTACGCGGTTCGGCGGCCGATGTCGAGACGCTCGGCCACTTCGGGCGTCGTCACCGGTTCACCGACCGCCTCGAACGCGTCGAGGGTCTGTCTGAGCGGGTCCGTCAGCGGTCGGGATTCCATTTCCTGAGGGTGCGCTGCCTCGGTATATTAAAATCCCGTCGATGGAAACAGAATCGGACCGAGAGACGAGGTGACCGGCGCCCCCAACCGACAGGGGCCGTCGTGACACGACGTTTACTCCATGGCGACGAAATATTTCGTCCTCGACGACGACAGGTACCTAACTCGTTAGGGACGTTTCTTAGGAGGCCCCAGAGACTGGACGACAGTAGCGACGAAGCGCCTCCCATGAGCCACACAGTACCGAAACTCGCGACGGAGTACGAACGGCCCGACCACGTGACAGAGAGTGACTGGTACCGACTGCTCTCGGCCGAACGACGCCGGGAGTTGCTCGACGTGTTCGACGACCGGAGCGGTCCCCTCGCACTCGATTCACTCGCGGCGGAAATCGCGACGCGAGACGACGAACTCGACGCCCCGGACGCCGCGGACGACGCCGTCCTGACGCGCGTAGCGAGTTCGCTCCACCACGTCCACCTCCCGAAGTTACACGACGCCGGCGTCGTCGAGTACGACCCGGACTCCCGTCGAATCGAGCCGTAACGAGCGTTCGATTGCCACTCGCGGCCCTCGCTGACTCTTCTCTCGTCGCCGTGTCGTTCGCGGCGGTGACGACGGCGAAATCGTCGACGACGGCACCGGCGGGACTCCTCGACGAGATGCTCGCGCCGTGTGTTCGTGCTCCGCGTCCACGTGTTTCGCCCATCAGTTGCATTCGTTACTTGTGTTCATTGTTTGTGTTCATTGTTTGTGTTCACCGTTTGTATTCATCAAGTGTATTCATTCACATGATTCAGCGGACGTGTTCGCGACAGTGGTTCGGTGGTGAGATTCTCGAACGTCGTTCACGACGTATTCCACCTGTAGCGGTTCACCGGGACAGTTCGTTCGTCGGACGTGTTCAGCGATGATGTTCACCGCATTCGTTCATCGCTGGACTCCGGTACCGACGTGTCTCACGTGAATCCGTGTGCGGTGGTCTCGGCGTTCCCCGGTCTCGACTCTGAACGGCGTTCGACGGCGTTCTCGCGGAATCACCGGCGCGCCTCGCCGAATCGGGTAGGAGAGCGGCCCCGGTGATGTTCACTAGTTGTGTTCACCGCATTCATCCACTACATACATTCATCAAGAGTGTTCACGAGTTTGTCTGACGAACATTAAAGACGAGTTGTCGTAATGTACACGACGATGCTGGCATATTCGACGTACAGCGAGGCCGGGGGCGTGGGGAAGACGACGACCGCGGCGAACCTCGCCGTGGCGCACGCTCGCGCGGGCCTGAAACCGCTCGTCGTACCGCTCGACCCACAGGACGGCGACCTCTCGCGTCTGTTCGGCGTCGACGGTCGACGAACTGAGTCGGTCGACAACGTCGTCCGGCACATGATTCGGCGACCGAAGGGGGAGTTCGACGACCTGGTGCGGACGGTCGAAGGCGTCGACATCGTCCCGGAACACAACATGCTGTCGGACCTCGCGGAGTACCTCCAGCGAGAGAAGGAGCAGTCGGAGGCGATGGGCGAGGCGTTCGGGATGCACGCGCAACTGCTGCGCGTCCTCCGCGAGGCGGGCGTCCCCGACACGTACGACGTGCTCATCTGCGACCCGCCCGCGACCGAAGGACCGCACCTCTACAACGCCATCAACGCGACGCGGTCGCTCGTCATCCCGGTCGAACCGAGCGCGAAGGGGCGCGCCGCCGTCGAGGGGTTGGAGTCGCTCGTCGTCGGCCTCGAAGAGCAGTTGGCGGTCGAAGTCGGCGTCCTCGCCGCGATTCCGATGGGCTTCAAGAACACGCGCGACCAGCGCTCCATCCTCGACGAAATCGACTACCCCATCCCCGAAATCGTCGGCGAACGAGCGTCGATGATGGAAGGCTGCTGGATGCAGCAGTGTTCGGCGTTCGAGTACGTCCGCGAACACCGGGAGCGTCGCCGCGACTACGAGGTCGAGACGCTCGCGCAGTTCGACCGCCTCGCGCGACACCTCGAGTCTGAAGTCGGCCTCGAAGCACCCGACCCGCCGGAACCGGGCGACGTGGACCACGAGGTGATGACCGTATGACCGGGATGAAGAAAGGCGCCGGCGAGGACCCGTTCGCCGACGACGACCCGGTCACCGACGACGCGGACGACGAGACGGACGGCGGTTCGGCGTCGACAGAGACGACGGACGATGCCGGGACGGCAGACCAGACGGAGACGACGGCCGACGAACGAAGGCAGTCGATACAGATTCCGTACAAGTTCCGCCGCGATGGGGTTCAAGACGGCCGAAGTCGCGTCCCCCTGTTTCTCCAGTCCGAGACGAAGACCGCGGAGCGAGACGCCCTCCGCGAGTTGGAGGACCGCTTCGACGGCGACGTCTCGCTGACGGACCTCCGGGAGGCGCTGGTGATGGTGGGCCTCGACCACCTCGACGAAGCCGAGGAACACCTCGAGGAGTGGGGCTACGGGATGACGTTCGACTGAGAACGTCGACTCGTGGGGCCGTTCGCTCGGTCCGTCGAAACCGGGTATTTCGTTCGAGAAGAGGGTGGTCAGCGGGGACTCCCGACTCCGGTCGCGGGTCTCGCGACCGAGTCAGGCTATCTGGTTCGTTTCGGTGTCGTACTCGACGACGCCGGCGTCGTGCAACTTCGGGAGGTGGACGTGGTGGAGTGAAATCGCCACCCGTTCGACGGTTTCGTCGTCCGGGACGTCGGCGTCGGTTTCGCGGTCCGCAACCACGCGTGCGACGGCGTCGAGACTGACGGACGTGGAGCGGTTCGTGACGACGTCGAGCGTCAGTCGCCGTCGTTCGGCCGACAACAGTCGGTGCCGTTCGTTCGCCGAGAGTTCGCTCGTAACCGCTGCGAGAGCCGTTAGTTCGTTCGGGGACGAGGCCATGATGGGAATGTAGTCGGAGTCGCTCCGACGTGTATCACTGCAGAATCATCACGCCCGCTTAAGAACTGTCTATAACATATTAGGTTTCGACGGTCGGGTAGCGGGAGCGTTCTCCGCGGGGTGTCGATTCTGTCGGTCATATATCACGGTGAGCGGTCGTATCGCGCGGGTTACGAACGGAAAGGCTCCGTCGTCGGAGGCATGAAGTGAGTCGCCATCGTACCCCGCCTCGTGACCGACAGTTCGCTGACCGGCGCGCTCCGAGAGACGCTCGCGCTGTTCGAGGAGACGGGAGACCCGGTGACGACGACGGAGGTGGCCGACCGACTGGAGGTCGGGCGCCGAAGCGCGTACGACCGACTGGACCGACTGGCCGAACGCGACCGGCTGGCGACCAAGAAGGTGGGGGCGAACGCCCGGGTCTGGTGGCGACCCACGCAGTCGGCGGCGACGCACGTCGGCGACGACGCGGCGGCGAACGCCGGGACCGTGGCGGGCAGCGTTCTCGACGGCGTCGACGTCGGCGCCGCCGTGGTCGTCTTCGATTCGGAGTCCACCGTCGCGTGGGCCAACGCCGCCGTCGAGCGGTACTTCGGCGTCGACCGAACGGGAGTCGTCGGGCGGGAGAAACGCGATTTCGTCGTGGACGAGGTTGCACCGACCCTCGACGACGCCGAGGCGTTCGTCGACCGGGTTCTGGCGGCGGGCGGTGCCGAGAGCAGCGACCGGGTCGAGTGCCGCGTGACTCCGAGCGGAGAGCGAACCGAACGGTGGCTCGAACGCAGAAGCGAGCGCGTGACGGCGGGGACGTACGCCGGCGGCCACGCGGCCGTGTACCACGACGTGACCGAGCGGAAGCGACGGGAGCGGGAACTCCGGGAACACCGCGCGCAGTACGAGACGATAGTGGAGACGGTCGAAGACGGCATCTACGCGGTGGACGAGGACGCCCGGTTCGTCGCGGTCAACCACGGGTTCTGCGAGTTGACCGGGTACGACCGCGAGGAACTGCTGGGAGCGCACGCGACGATGGTTCACGACGACGAGATAACGCCGGAGGCCGAGTCGAAGGTCGGGGCGATAGTCGCCGGCGAACGCGAATCGGCGCGAATCGACCTCGACGTGGAGACGAAGGCGGGCAGGCGGGTACCGTGCGAGACGCGACTCGCGGCGTACTCGCTCGAGGACGGGTACGGCCGGTGCGGGGTAGTCCGCGACGTGTCCGACCGCCTCGAACGCGAGGACGAACTCCAGCGACGGGTCCACCAGCAGTCGGTCGTTACGAACCTGGGTCGGCGCGCACTCGAGGACCGCAACATCGACGCGTTGCTGGCCGAGGCGGCGGAACTGGTGGCCGAGACCCTAGACAGCGACCTGTGTAAAGTGCTCGACCTCGACGAGTCGGGCGACGAACTGCTGCTTCGGAGCGGCGTGGGATGGGACGACGGACTGGTCGGGACGGCGCGCGTCTCGGCGGACGGAGACGACTCGCAGGCGGCCCACACGCTCCGAGCCGACGGCCCCGTCGTCGTGACCGACCTCGCGACCGAACGGCGGTTCGGCGGACCGTCGTTGCTCACGACCACGGCGTCGGAGCGGCGTCAGCACGGTCATCGGCCCCCGCGACGACCCGTGGGGAATCCTCGGCACGCACAATCGGTCGTCGACGGAGTTCTCCACGCACGACGTCAACTTCGTCCAGAGCGTCGCCAACATCCTCGCGTCCGCCATCGCGCGTCACGACCGGGAGCGCGAACTCGAACGCCGCAGAGAGCGACTCGTGGCACTCAACAGCCTCCACGAAGTGGTCCGCGAGACGACCGACGCGGTCATCGGACAGTCGACGCGCGGGGAGATAGAGGAGACGGTCTGCACGCGCCTCGCCGAGTCGGACTCCTACTCGTTCGCGTGGGTCGGCGACGTCGACGCGGCCACGAAGACGGTTAACCTCCGGGCCGAGGCGGGCGCGAGGGCTACCTGGACGGGGTGACGATTTCGGTCGACCCCGACGACGAGCGAAGCGAGGGACCGACGGGACGGGCGATACGGACGGGGGAAGTGCAGACCACGCAGAACGTCGCGGCCGACGCCCGCCACGACCCGTGGCGCGACCACGTCGAACGGTACGACTTCCGCTCGTCGGCGGCCATCCCCGTCGTCCACGAGGACGCGACCTACGGCGTACTGAACGTCTACAGCGAGCGACCGGGCGCGTTCGAGGGCGAAGAGCGGTCGGTGATGCGGCAACTCGGCGAAGTCGTCGGTCACGCCATCGCCGCGGCCGAACGGAAGCGAGCGCTGATGAGCGACGACGTGGTCGAACTCGCCTTCGAGGTTCCGGACCTGTTCACGACGCTGAACGTCGTCGACGCGACGGACGGGCGCGTCACCTTCGACCACGCGATTCCCGTCGAGAGCGGGTCGTACCTCCTGTTCGGGACGACGACGGGGGACGGCGCGGACGTCGTCCGCAGCGTGGTGGAGCACCGCCCGCACTGGGAGACGGTGACGTTCCACGATGGCGGGTTCGAGGCGCGTCTGTCCGACCCCCCCGTCCTGTCGGCCGTGGCGTCCGTCGGGGGGTCCGTCGAACGGGCGGTCATCGAGGACGGCGGCTTCAGCATGACCATCCACGCGCCCCCGACGGGGGACGTCCGTCGGATAATCGACCGCGTCCGGGAAGTGTATCCGACGGCTCGGCTACTCAAGCAGCGACAGATTACGCGGCTGAAACATCCACCGACTCGGGTGCAGCGTGTGATGACCGCCGAACTCACCGAGCGTCAACATCAGGCGCTGGAGGCCGCGTTCCACTCCGGGTTCTTCGAGTGGCCGCGAGAGAGCACCGGCGAGGAAGTCGCGGCGTCGCTGAACGTCGCACCGCCGACGTTCCACCAGCACCTCCGAAAGGCGGAACGGAAAGTGTTCGACCACCTGCTGTCGGCGTCCATTCCCGCCCAGCAGTAGCAACCCGTCGGAGAACGTGACTCCCCTGCGAAAGAGTAACAACAGTGTAGTAACTCACTCCGATTGGGTCGTGTGGCACCCGAACACCGAGTGTCCCGTCCCGCAAGGCACCCCATCGTTCGCGCCGCCCTGAATCCCGTTTCTCCGCTTCCGTTCGCCCGGGGGCGACCGCCGTCACGCGTTCGGCGAGCGTTGAGAGGGCGTTCGAACGCGAGTCGCCACGGTGACCGAGGTGCGCGGGGGACGACGGTTCCTACGCCGAGAGATAAACTACATGTCGCAATACTATATCGTCGGTCCGCAAGTTACGAGCCGGAGCCAATGGAAAATAGATAACCAGTGTCGAAGACAGGAGTCGTCTCCGTCGAGCTCTCAGGGTATGAATCGGTGTCGAGATATTACTCCGTTAAGTCATCAATCCACGTCAACGCGGCCATCGCTTTCGGGAATCCGATCGTGGGAATCGACAGAATCGCGACGTGGCGCAACTCCTCGGGAGCGATTCCTTCGTCGAGTGCGCGACGGACGTGCGAGTGGACGGCACCCTCCGACTGCGCCCCGACAGCCAGTCCGAGTTTAACGAGCCGCTTCGCGTCATCGTCGAGCGGCCCGGCCTCAGAGCAGGCCTTCCCGAGGTCGGCGTACTCTTCCCAGACCTCGGGATGCTGTTCAGCCAGTTTCCCCGCAATCGACGGGAGCTCTTCCGGTTTTTCGACTGTATCTGCCATGAATGTTGTTGTAGCACCGAGAGAATAACCATTTCGGCGGTGTCTGTCCGCTACGAGTCGTGGGGACAGCGGAGATGCACCCCGAGTGACTTCGAGCGGGTTCACTGGGTGTCACGCGGTAGAATCACTGCCACGGATTCGTTCCAACGGTGTAAATCAACAGGACTGTCCCAACGGCAATCGTCAGGAGGACGAGCGCGACGATGTCCGGGTCGCGCTGGCCCTCGGCAACCATGCGGGCGGCACGTGCAGACCCGTGGGCTTCGACTTCGACGTGAGCGTCGGTCTGCGACCGGAAGTCGGACGTGAGCGCGTTCTGAAGGCTCCCGGCCGCGAGGACCGAGACGGTCGACGCCGAGCCGGAACGCCCGAGGCAACCACCCATCGTCGCGAGCCCAGCCGTCGTCGTGAGGAAGGCCCGACGAGTACCCTTGGAGTGCGAATCAGTCACTTCGTTTCCCCTCGACGCTCGTTGCGACGCGTTCGAGTTCCGAGAGCGTGTTCACGTTCGTCACCGATAGCCGGACCAGTTGCGGTAGTTCGTTGAGAACGGCGTAATCGACGTCGTCAAGCGCGGTGAGGAGCGCGTTGAAGCTATCCCCGTTCGACAGGTGCCTTCGGCAGTTGACGATTGCAGAGCGCCGGTATACCGCGTGCAGTGGTTCGCGTCGTCCGTGCTGTGAGACTGGAACGACTGCTTCGGGCGCTCGCTCGGCGTCTCGTGGAACTCGGACGCATACTTTATCGATTGCTCTCGAATCGAGGAGCGGCATGTCGCACCCGACCGCGAATATCCACGGTGTCGACGCCGTCTCGCACGCCGACAGTAGTCCAGCGAGCGGTCCCGTGAGACTGCCGTCGTCCAGCACGAAGCGCCCGTCCCACGACGGCGAGATTGTCCTGCGAAGTTGCTTCCGCTGTGTCTCGGTTCGGACCGCGACAATCGGGGGCTGTGCCGTCGAGGCGCGGAGTTCACCGAGCACTCGTTCGATGAACGTCTCGCCGTCGAGCGTGGCGAGTGCTTTGTCTCCGGCGTCGAATCGGCGGCTGTCCCCGCCTGCGAGAACCACGCCAGTCACGTCGGGTGATTCGCTCCTCATGCGGAGTATTCTTCCTCCCGAGACATCCGTTCGACCGATTCCGGGTCAGCGCCCGCAGAGAAGGACCGTGCTTCCAGCAGGGTGACGGCTTTCACCGTTCGAGCGCCGTCGATACTGGGCGCGATGAACCGCGTCTCGTACGGCTGGTGCTCCGAAATCGGCGTTCCGTCCCGGAAGAACGCGAGCAAGCCGTCGAGCGCCGCGTACATATCGACGCAGATACGATAGCCGCCGTCGCTTTCGACGACCACGTGGGTCGTCTCACCTGGGGCGGCGGCGGCAGAGAGCAGTTCGAGTACCGGAACGCCCGCCCACGTCGCTGTGTGGCGCGTCCCCGACGCGCACCTGACCGTGACCGTCTGTGTCTCGATCGGGTGCGCCGACAGCGCGTCACCGGACAGCGACAGACGTCGGTCGCCCGAGACGGTAATCGGGGTGGATAGTGAGGGAATCTCTTGGAGATGAGCGTCTGGTGAGTTCATTGGTGCTCACTGGCGAAACGTTGGTGCCCAGCGACGCTGTGTGTAACCCCGAATAATTAAGCGGTTTAAATGACCGTGGCGGGTGGTGGTTTCGATTCGATCGGAGGCACGTCACCTACCCGTGCGAACGGCCGGTGCGACGAGCGACTGGCTCACTCGTCAGACCGTTCTCGTCGGTGCACCAGGCTGGTATTGTCCATGACGGCGGCCGTGAGTTCGTGAAACGCCCGGCCCGTCTCTGTCGTCTCGTCTAACGCGACCGGCCGTCCGTCGTCTCCGCGCGTCCGTATCTCGGGGTCGAGGGGTACGCTCCCGAGGAACGGCAAGTCGAAGCTCTCGGCCAACGCCTGTCCGCCACCGCTGTTGAAGATGTCGTGTTCTGACCCGCAGTCTGGGCAGACGAACCCACTCATGTTCTCGACGACGCCGAGGACGGGGGTGTCGTACTCGCTGAACATCTGCATGCCCCTATCCGCGTCGTCCACAGCGACCGCTTGCGGCGTCGTGACGACCACCGCACCGGTCACGGGCACACGCTGGAGGAGCGTCAGTTGGGTGTCGCCCGTTCCCGGGGGAAGGTCGACGACGAGATAGTCGAGTGTTCCCCACGCGACGTCGTCGAGCAGTTGGGTGATGACTTTGTCGACCATCGGACCGCGCCAGATGACGGGCCCTTCCCCCTCGGTGATGAACTCCATGCTCATGACCGAAAGCCCGTGGCGTTCGACTGGGACGAGGTGCTTGTCCTCGGTCACGTCCGGTCGCTCACGGGCGTCCAGCATCCGGGGGATGTTCGGGCCGTACACGTCGGCGTCGAGGATGCCGACGCGTGCGCCACGACGGGCCATGCTGGCAGCGAGGTTCACCGCAACGGTGCTCTTCCCCACCCCACCTTTGCCAGACGCGACGGCGATGACGTTCGTCACGCCGGAGAGCGGACCGCCGTCTTCGTGCCCTGCCGTTTCGGGCTCCGTCGAGACCACTGCCTCGACGCCTCGCTCCTCGAATGCCCCCTCGATACGACGGCTGATCTCGTTCGCCACTGGTGCGTGCGGTGCGCCGAGTGCCACCGAAACCGACACGACGCCGTCTTCGACCGTGACGTCGGTCACGAGCCCCTGCGAGAGGATGTCCGTGCCGAGTTGCGGGTCGTCTACGGTCTGTAAGACCTCGCGAGGGGCGACGTCAGTCATCGTGGACTCCCGAGGTGTGTGCAGCCATCGAGACGCCGCCGTCGGCTGTCGGGTTCAGTGAGATTGCGGTCGGTTTCCAGAGGTGGGTCGCCAGTGTATCTGTCATATCTTGGAGCTGTTCGAGGCGGTGCGTGAACGGATCTGATTCGACGAACACCAGCCAGTCGGCGAGCGTCTCGAATTCGAGCCGGAGACGCATCTCTGGGCTCTCGTCCGTCACGCTCTGTTCGCTGCTGAAGCCGGCGACGGTCGGGGTTAGTATCCACTGTTCTGTCGTCTCCGGAAGCCACGTCTCGTACTCCTCACGGTGGGGGTCGACGACATCGTACGTGACTTCGTACACGTATCGTTCGTGAGTGGTCATGGGACATACACCTGGGTTGTCTCGGGGGGTTCCGGCGAGCAACCCGGAGGCCGTCTACTGATGGACCACCTCTCGGGTCGTTTCTGCGAGCGCCGTGTAGAACGGTTCACGCGTCTCTCGTTCCACCCGCGTCAGGAACTCGTCGGTCCACTGTCTGAGGTGCTCGTCGAGGAACTGGTCGAGTCGGTCGTCGAACCCCTGCTCTGCGAGGTAGGCGGTGAACTCCAGTTCCGTCGCGAGGTGGTCCGGGAGGTCCGGGTGGTCCGGTGCGGGTTGGACCCCGAACTCCCGGTACCAGCGCGTGACCGCCATCGTGGCTGGTCCCTTGACCGGCCCGAGTTCGTCCGGGGCTTCACCGTCGCGGTAGACGCTCTCGTAGGGCGGACACGGTGGTCCCGCCGGGCCGATGAACAGCCGGGTGTATTCGGTTCGGAGGTCTCGAAGGTCCACCGGCCCGACGTCGCCGACGACGGGGGCCAGTTCACCAGCGTGGACGACCTCGACCAGTTGCTCGGTCGGCTCCCGCCAGCACTCGGCGAGAACGGCGTACGTCGCCGCGACCGCCGACTGGATCTCGTCGCTCTCGGTGCCGAGTGCGGCTGGTCGGTCCCGCTCGCGGGGTGCGTTCGTCTGTTCGGTCATCGGCCTTCCTCGCTGCCGCCGTCAGTCACGTACGATGCCTGTGCGTCAGCTCGCTGGATCGGGACGTATTTCAGACCGAGGGTGACGATGAGTGCGCCGAAGGCGACGATGCCGAGGGTGACAGCCACCTCGACCAGCGTCGGGGTGTAAGCTCCTGCAGTCGCCCAGACGTCGGTCGTGATGCCCGAATACGCGCCACCGAGCGAGATGCCCGGCGGGAGGTCGATGTTGGCAACTTCGTAGCCCGTGAACACCAGTCGAACGCCCTCGAACATCGTGCCGAAGACGGCGAGAGCGCTCGCCGTGAAGATGACTGCCACACGCTTGCGAAGCCGTGGAATCGCCAGCATCGCGAGGGGAACTGCCCCGCCGACGACCGTCCACAGCCAGAAGTACGCCGACTCACCGATGAGGAAACTGCTCGTGATGGCCCAGAACTCGAAGTGGTCGGCCCAGGCGTGTGGCAGTCGCTCGGCTGCGAGCAGGTAGACCACGTGGAACGCGAGGAAGATGCCGAGTATCTTGCCGAGACTCGTGAGCTCCTCGCGGTCGACCTCGAAGTTCGTCAGCCGGTCGGCGAGGACCGACACGACCAACAACAGCCCGAGCCCGGAGACGAGCGCCTTGGCGATGAACACCGGAGCGACGAGCGGGCTGAACCAGTCACCGCGACCGATCTGCGTCGCGAAGATCCACCCCGTCACCGAGTGGAGTGCGACGGCGGTCGGCAGCGCGACTGCGGCCGTCCAGAACATGAGCGTGCGGTCGCGCTCACGGCCGGCTTCGGTGTCTTCGACACCCAGGGCCAGCGGCGACCCCCGAGCAGCGAGGTCGCGTCTGGTCAGCAGCCACAGATACCAGACGTTCAAGAGGCCGTAGAGGAGGACGATACCGAAGTCCCACACCATCGGTGACCGGAAGTCCGGTGAGGTGAAGAACTGGTACAGCCGTTCCGGACGGCCGATGTCGGGGAGGATGAGCAGTCCCGCGACGGTGATACACGCGAGGCTGACCAGCACGCCGAGCCGAGCGAACCCCTCGTAGCGGTGCGAGTGGAAGAACTTCGGCGCACTCGAGATGATGAGCCCACCCGCCGACAGCCCGACGAACAGGACGAACATCATGATGTACAGCCCCCACGAGAACACGTTGCGCATTCCCGTGACGACCAGACCCGTCGTGAGCTGATAGCCCCAGGCTGCCAGTCCGCCGAGCATAACCGCGGCGAGCAGACCGAGCCACAGTTTCCCCTTCGTGCCGAACTGCGGAATCGCGATGCGTGACCGGTCAGTGTTCGTCGTCATCAGTCGTCACCTCCCGGTTTCGCGGCAGGGACGTGCGGAACGGCCCCGTTGTCGACCGAGTGGTGGCCACCACCCGAGTCGCTACTGCCGCCTTCCGACGGATCAGACGGCACGTCGTCGGCCCCGTCCGACCACGGCGAGACGTCGTCGAGTTCGCTCTCCAGTTTGTCGGACGTCTGCGGGCGGCCGGGACTCATCTCGCCGCTGATGTAGTGCGTCTTCGGGTTCGTCCCGCGGTCTTCGAGTAACTGGCTCGTCTCGTACTGGTTGATGTACTTCGAGACGGTGCTCTCCTCGTCGTCGAGGTCACCGAAGATACGTGCGTCGGCCGGACAGTTGACGACACAGGCCGGGTCGAGGCCCTCGTCGACGCGGTGGCTACAGAACGTACATTTCTCGACGACACCCTGTGGCCGGGCGGGAACGTCTCCCGTCCCCTCCTCGGGCATGTGCTCGGGTTCGTCCCAGTTGAACACCCGCGCGTTGTACGGACAGGCGGCCATGCAGTAGCGACAGCCGATACACTTGTCGTAGTCGATCTCGACGATGCCGTCGTCGCGGGTGTACGTCGCGTTGACGGGGCAGACCTTCACGCAGGGGGCGTTCTCACAGTGTTGACACGCGGTCGGCTGGTACTGCATGTCCAGCGAGCCGCTTCCCCCGTCTTCGGGGTAGCCGCCAGCCGGGGTGTCCATCTTGTCGCCCCCCTCCGTGAGGACGCGGTTCCAGAACTGCCCCATCGGGACGTTGTTCTCCTGCTTACACGACACTGCACACGCTTGGCAGCCGATACACCGCTCCTGATCGATTACTAAACCGTAGTTCGTCATCTTCAGTCACCTCCTGCGTGCGACGCCTCGGCGCCGGCTCCGCGCGGGTTGTTCGCTTCGTACTGTTCCGTCTCGATGTCGTCGGGTGCGGGCTCGACTTCGACACGCACGTCGTAGAACGACATTGTCTTCCCGATTTCGCTGGTCTCGTTGTGCGTGAGGTCGTTGTGGTGGCCCTTGACGTAGTCACGCGACCACCAGCCCTGGTCGGTGTTGACCAGGCCGGGCTGGAACGCCTCGTTGTACTTCGCCTTCACGACCATCTCGCCGCGGTCGTTGTGCACCCGAACGTAGTCGCCGTCTTCGATACCGCGAGCCTTCGCATCCTTCGGATGGATGTCCAACTGCGGCTCGGGGTTGATCTCCCGCACCCAGTTCAGCATCTCGTACTGCGAGTGGATGCGGAACCGGCTGTGCTTCTGCATGAACATCAGCGGGTAGTCGTCGGCCTTCTCGTAGTCGTCGGCTGTCCGGTCTTCGAGGGGGCGCGGGACGTCGAACGTGACGCCCTCTTCGCTCGGCGCGTCGTCGTCGTACATCTTGATGCGACCCGTCTCCGTGGGGAACTCGTCGGTGTACTTGACGATGGGGACGCTCTCTTTCTTCTGGGTTCCCTGCTCGAACAGGTGTCGAAGTCGATGTCGTCGTCTCGGCTCACGAGTTCTCGGAGCATCTCGCGTTTCGTCTCGGGGAACCGGTCACCGAAGCCGAGTCGCTCGGCGAGCCCACGGATCGCGTAGTAGTCGTCTCTCGTCTCCCACAGCGGCTCCTGCACCTTGTGCCGATAGCCGAGGTGCGGGTGCGAGCCCCACCCGGAGCTGATGTCCTCTTGCTCGAACCAGTGCGGAACGGGCAAGATGATGTCCGCGTGCTGGACCGTGTCCGTGTGGTGCATGTCCGCGACCACGTACATGTCGAGGCTCTCGATGGCCTCTTGGAACCGCTGGCGGTCGGGGAACTGGTTCCCCATCATGTTCGACTCGATGGAGTAGACGGCCCGAACCTCGTGCGGGTCGCCGTCTATCATCGCGTCGGGGTAGTCGGGGAAGAACATCGACGGCCCGGGGTCGGCCCCCTCGGGTGCGGCCCAGTCGCCCGCGCTGAGCGTCGCCCCGCCCGAGTGGTGAGCGTGGATGTTGCCGTGCCGACCGTAGTCGCCGGTCAGGCCCATCAGCATCGCGTACGCCTGCCCGAAGATGTGCCCGTGTTTGTAGCGCCCGATGGCGTAACTCGGGGCGATTCCGCCGGGACCACGCGTCGCAAGCCAGCGGATGGCCGTCCGGATGTTCTCCGCGTCGACACCCGTCTTCTCGGCGACGTTCTCGGGCGCGTAGTCCGCCACGTGGTCTCGAAGCCGTTCGAGAGCCGTCTCACACTCGATACCGTCGACGGTGTACTCCCCGAAGAGGGCGTACGGACCGCCGGTTTCGGGTTCGAGTTCGACCGGGCTGTCGGTCCCCTGCTCGAAGGCGACGACCTGGTCCTCGCCGCCGTCGTCGAAGACCTCGCTCGCGCTGAGCAGTTCGCCGGTGTCTTTGCGGATAAGCGCGGGCGCGGTCGTCCGCTTCCGGAGGAACTCCTCGTCGTACGTCTCGTCCTCGAAGACGGTGTGCATCATCGCGAGCGCGAGGTGCACGTCCTTGCCGGGCTTGACCGGAAGCCACAGGTCGGCCTTCGACGCCGTCGTCGTGTACACGGGGTCGACGACGACGAGTTTCGCCCCGTTCTCGACGGCGTCGAGTATCTTCGAGGCGTCCATCTGGAACTGACTGGAGAAGATGTCCGACCCCCAGACGATGATGGTGTTGGCGTTCTCCCAGTCTTCCGCCTCGTTCGTCGGCGGGAGGAAGAAGCCGACGCCAGTGACGCGGTTGAACCCGCGGCCGACGTTGGCGTCGATCCCCCACGCGGACTGGGTCGCACCGAACAGCGAAGCCAGTCGGTTGAACGACTTCCCCGTCTGTCCGTAGTTGCCCGACCCCTCGTGAAAGAGCACGCTCTCTGCGCCGTGGTCGGCTTTCAGCGACTGCATCTTCCCGGCGACGAGGTCGAGCGCCTCGTCCCAGGAGACACGCTCGAACTCGGCGTCTGGGCCGCGACCCTTCGGATTGGGTTCGTCGGGTGACCAGTCAGCGCGCTTCATCGGATACTTCAGCCGCGTCGGGTCGTAGACGCGCTGGGTGTGCGAGAGGCCGAGCACACAGGCGCGCTTGTACTGTTCGTCCTCGGGCGGGTGGGGCTCGATCTTCTTGACCTGTCCGTCACGGACGTGGACGTCGATCGGACACTTCCCCCGACAGTTGGGCGAGCAGACGGTCTGGATAACCTCGTTCTGCCCGACGAAACTCTCGACCCCGGGGTCGCGCGTCGATTGCACGTCGTCAACGCTCTCGACCAGCGTCTGGACGAACCCGCCACCGCCGAGGCCGAGGGCGGCAGCAGCACCGCCGGCCTTCAACACGTCGCGTCGGTGGACTCCCTCGTCAGTCATCGTCGAATCCCTCTGGTTTGGTCGGACGCTCGTCTTCACCGAACTCCTCGAGCACCTCGTCGTGGTACTTCTCGTGGAACTCGGCGTCGGTCATCTCACCGTTTGAGACACGAATCGCGTCGCGAGCCATTCGTACTCCCAGGTCGGTGTCGTACTCGACGCCGTCCAGCATCGCTTCGGCTTCCTCTTCCCACTCGTCGATCGGCGTCAACCGCGGCTGTTGTGGGTCGTTCATGGCTCTATCTAGTACGTGCGGTCGGAGTCCGGTAGGACGAACGCTGTATATTGAAGCGGTTTATATGGGGGAGAATATCGACGGTGTGGCCTCCCCGCGGTCGAGTCACTCCTCGAAGAAGGAGACTGAGAAGAGTCACCGCTCGCACGAACGGACCTGCAACCGACGTTACGGGTCGAACGCGGCCGTCGCGAGTTTCGATTCGACCGCACTCAGTCGCTGTGAGAGGGCGGATTTCGAGATACCGAGCGCTTCCGACAGTTCCTCGAGACTCGTCTGACGAGGAGTCTGGTAATACCCCTCGGACACCGCAATCGTCGCTGCCTCCCGCTGTTTCGCGGTGAGACGCGAGAGGTCGACCGTCGTCGACTCGACCGTCGCGCCGTCGGTCTGTTGTCGGGTCGTGAGTCGACGCAGACTCACGCGGTCGGTCACGGATTTCAGTCGGGCGACGAGTTCACTGATGTCGTTCCGGTCTCCAGCGTACGTCTCGATGAGAATGGTCTCGCCGTCGACACGTCGGAATCGGGGGACGCACCCGACGTCGCCGAACGCGAGACAGAGACACGAGTCCCCGACCTGAGTTGTCGTATGCAGCATCTGCGTGCTGTCGCCCTCGTCGGCGACGGTCACGTCTGCGTGACAAACCTCTCCGTCGATTTGGTTGTGAACGGCTTCGACCGAGGACTCCGGGTTCGAGAGCGGACACGAACCACTTTCGGAGAGTTCGATCTCGAAGACGACCTGAAGGGTTCGCCTCTTCGGGTCACTGTCTGCTGAATCAACGACCCCGCTCTCAGACTGCTCCATTCGATTCAAATATTCTTTACACTCGTATAAACAATCTTCGACAGCGCAACGACATTTACAAATATTAATCGATGATAGACAATATTGTGTGATTCTACCCACATCTTGTAGACACCGGTACTACCTGATCGAGAGAGGTTGAGAAGCGAACAGGTCGTAGTGAGTGGTGGCTATCCGACTCGAAGACCTGCTCACACAGACGTGGAGTCTCGAGACGCTTGGAAGAACGAGCGCACCCCAACGTATGTTCCGGCGGAGGTCCAGTCATGGTCTCTAACTCGGCCACGGGATTCGGACGGTCGGTATGGGTCACAGACTTCGCAAGCGTACCGATCGGCTAGTTCAGGACAGAATATAGCACAGATGAGCCGCGCATCAAGATCATCCTCCGAGGTTGTGGAATCACGGTGCCGGGGACCGTCGTCGCGGTCGTTTAGGTTCGCCTAATAATCGAAACAGCTTAGTGTTTTAGGGTGGCCTAAATAAGCAGAGAGAGTCGCTCGATGGCGACTGTCGGCGGTGGCCGGACTGCCGCCAGACCGCCAGCGAACCGTCACGGCCGCCGTCGGCAGGGAGGAACCGGGCGACACGAGCGAACACGGAGACACAGACAATGGTCGGAACGACACTCATCGAACTCCGCGAACGCGTCGAGAGTCTCGCCAGCGACGGGGGGACGTACTTCCTCGTCTGCGCCCGCACCGGAGAGCGACCCATCCCCACGACGGGACTCCGGTTCGAGGGGAGAGCGACCGCGAGAAGCGCCGTACGGGCGGCCGAACAGTATCGGACCTCCCTCCGTCGCTACGACGAACAGGTACCCTACCGCGACCTCGTCGTCTGTCAGGACGCCGGCACCGGAACGTCGGCCGCCGCCGGAGGAGAGGCACGAGACGCCGGCGAGGACCGCTGGTCGCTCTCGGAACCGGTACTCCGCGGAACGGCGACGGCGGACGACCGGCAGCGACTGACGGAGTTCTGTCACGAAGTCGCAGCCGTCGTGTTCGAGACGCTCAGCGAGACGGGCTACGACGCCGTCGAAACCGCGGTGATGGACGCGTACTTCGAACTCGCCGAGTCCGTCGAAGACACGGACGAACTCTGCCTGTGCCTGCTCGAGAGCGTCGCGGCGGAACTCGACGCGCGCCTCTCGCCCGCAGAGCAGGCGGCCGTCCTGTCGGACGCCGCGTCCCGACTGGATTCGAGGACGACGGCGCGCGGGCCGCGAATCGACGCCGCGTTCGCGCATCTGCGAGCGGCGGGCGTCGTCGAGAGCGTCAGTCGCTCGCCGTGGTCCGTCGACCTGCGACAGGGTACCCGGTCTGTCGTCGTGCGCCTGCACGAGTACGCGCTATCGCCGCAAGACGGTCGACTCCCGACCCTCCCGCTCGTGGTCGAACTCTACCGCGGCGGCTGGGACTGGTCGCCCGCGTCGGTCGAGGTGACGGACTCGGACGACGAGGACTGGCGCGTCCGACTCGTACTCGCGCGCGAACCGGACCCCGGCGACCTGGCGAGGGCGCCGATTCGACCGACGGGGGCCTGACCGTGCGGCGCGTGAGCCCTCGAAAACGCGCTCGCCTCTGGGCGTGGGCGTACACGGCGACTGTCGGCGGCGACGACGGCGAGACGGACGAACCGACGGAATCGCCGCGTGAAACCGGGAAGCGGACGGAGTCCCCGTCGTCGTCGGAAGCGACGGAGGAGGAGTGACCGATGTCGGACGGCGGTACGTTCCCCGGCCCCCACACGGCGAGTCGAGTCGGGGCCTCCCCCGAGAACGAGTGCGGTCGGCGACTGTCCGTGCCGCGGGTCGACGACCGATGAGTGGGAGCCCGCAGTACCTGCTGGCGCTCTACATCACGGAGCACCGGGAGTCGCCACCCGTCCCGCCCGGGGCCGTCGCCGAGCGACTCGGGCGGACGCCAGCGACGGTCATCGAGGCGTTCCACCGGTTCGACGACGACGGACTGGTGACGTACGAACCGTACGAGGGCGCGGCGCTGACGGAGCGCGGACGGGACGTCGCCGAGGACCTGCACGAGACGTACGTGACGCTCTCGTGGTTCTTTCGGAGCGTCCTCGAACTCGACGACTACGAGCGGGAGGCGATGGAGATGGCGGGCGTCGTGAGTGCCGAGACGGCGGTCCGTCTCGCGGCGACGCTCCCGTTCGACGGCGAGTCGGTCGCCGGAGTCCGAGAGTCGGTCACGCCGTTGGACGACGCCACCGACCCCCGAGAGCGGAGGGAGTCGGTCTCGACGGATCAGAACGGCGGCGAGTAGTCCTCGTACTCCTCCATCTCCTCCATCTCTTCGGTCTTGTTCGGCATCACGGCCGCCCGCGGCCCGCCGGCGCGTCGGACCGTCACCTTCGAGACGTCGTCCACCTCGTCGGGGAGGCGGTGTCGGATGGCCCGCATCGTCATCGGGGCGATGCCGCACCCGGAGCAGGCGCCGCCGATGGCGACTGTCACTTCGCCGGACTCCTCGTCCACGTCCTCTATCTCGAAGTGCCCGCCGTGCTCCTGAATCTGCGGGACGTTGTTGCTCAGGTAGTTCCGCGTCTGTCGTTCGAGGCTTTGTGCGCTCATACACGTAGTCGTATATCTCGTATTGTCATAAATGTATGCTGTTTGGGTTGCCTAAACCGTACGAACGTGTTTTTAGGTGGGCCAAACAAAAAACGTTTGTCAAATTACTGAGCGTGCGCCCCGTCTTCGGACAGTTCGAACGCGAAATCGACGACGGTCGTGTCAGCATCTCCGACTCTTCGAGACGCGCGGCGTTCGTTCACAGCCGTGAATATACGACATCCGAAAGTGTCGGAGTCAGACAGTTATTCCTAATATTTCACAAGAATTTCACTAGTCTTTCCACAGAAAAACTAACTGTGCGTGCCGAATGTGTCGAATCGGTCATCGAGATGACAGACCAGAATCACCGAACGGACCACTTGCTCAGTCGTCGGTCGGCCATGCAACTACTCACCGCAGTCGCGGGGGCGGGAGCGTTCTCCGGCGCTGCGGCCGCCGACGAGGACGAGGAGACGGAGTCCGAAGAGGGCGACGAGGAGCGGCCGGACCGGCCGGTCGGGACGCGGGAGCTGCTCGACTACCTCGGGGCGCGGTACGGCGACCAACTCGCCGACGCGGACCTCGACGAACTGGCAGACGATGTCGCCGGCAACGTCCGCCGCGCGCAGGCACTCGACGGGGTCGAACTGGAGAACGGCGACGACATGGCGCTGACCTTTCGGGCCTACCGGGGGTCGTACTGATGGTCTCCGAGGAGACGCTGTTCGACACGGTTCCCGAACTGGGCGACCACCTCAGAGCCGGCCGGGTCACCTCGGAGGAACTGACCCGGGCGTACCTCGACCGACTGGAGCGCGTCGGACCGAAACTGAACGCGGTCGTGACGCTGACCCGCGACCGCGCGCTGGAGGCGGCCAAGCGCGCGGACGAGGAGTTGCGAAACGGCACCGACCGGGGGCCGCTCCACGGCATCCCGTACGGCGTCAAGGACCTGATAGCCGTCGACGGCTACGAGACGACCTGGGGGGCGGCGCCGTACCGCGACCAGGAGTTCGACTACGACGCGACGATAATCGAGCGGTTCGACGAGGCCGGCGCCGTGCTGGTCGCGAAACTGGCGATGGTCGAACTCGCCGGAGGGATGGGCTACTCGCCCGACGCGATGACGTTCACCGGGACGGGCTACACGCCGTGGAACACCGACGTGTGGAGCGGCGGGTCCTCCAGCGGTCCGGGCTCTGCGACGGCCGCCGGTCTGGTCGGCTTCTCCATCGGGTCGGAGACGTGGGGCTCGATTTTCTCCCCGTCGGGCAACTGCGGCCTGTCTGGACTCCGCCCGACGTACGGCGTCGTCAGCCGATACGGGGCGATGGCGCTGTCCTACACGATGGACAAACTCGGGCCGATGTGCCGGTCCGCGGAGGGCTGTCGGCTCGTCTTCGAGACCATCGCCGGCCCTGATCCGAAGGACCACACCTCGGTCGATAAGATGGAGACGATTCACGAACTCGCGGCCCTCCCCGACACGCCGAAACTCGCGACGCTCGAGAGCGCGCTGGACGACGAGCAGTTCCAGCGGTCGATGGAGACGCTGGAGGAGTTCGCGGAGATAGAGACGGTCGAACTGCCGGACCTCCCGTACGAGGAGACGGCGAGCACCGTGCTGTTCGCGGAGGCGGGGTCGGTGTTCGACGACCTGATAGAGTCCGGCCGAGTGCAGGAGTTGACGTCGCCGCAGGGAAGCATCGGCGGCTACGCCTACGACACCATCCTCGCGAAGGACTACGTCACGGCGAACCGCGTCCGCCGACTCGTGCAGAAGCGACTGGACGAGACGCTCGCCCCGTACGACGCGATGGTGCTCCCGAACCGGTCCATCGGCGGTGCGGCGAACGTCGCCGGTCTCCCCGGTATCTCGATTCCGAACGGCTTCGACGACGAGGGCGTGCCCACGGCGCTGATATTCACCGGGCGGGCGTTCGCCGACCTGAAACTCGTCGAACTCGCGAAGGAGTACCAGTCGCGGACCGACCACGTCGACTACACTGACCTGCTCGACACGCCCCTGTTCGAGGGCGAGTCCGACTCCGAGTCGGAGACCGAAGCCGCGACGGCGTCCGACTGACGGACGCAGCGCAGGGGCACCGACCGACGGACGGGCGGGCGGGACGACCGAGACGGGCGGACGGCCGCCACCTCCCCTCCCACCGGCCGAAGGGCCCCCCTCGTTTCGTCTGTTAGACCCGGCGCTGGCCGCGGTTTTTCGAGCCAGCGGTCGCACGGAACGTCGCTCGCCAGCACGCCGGACGGCCGTCGCCGCGTTCCGTCGAGGCGGCACCCGCAGACGGCGGCGCGGAGCGGTCAGTCGTCGGCGCGGGGAATCGTCGCCGGTTCGAACCGCTGGAGCCCGAAGTACGTGTTCAGCACGGCACCGAACCCGACGACGACGAGGGCGAACTGGACCAGTCCGCCGACTACGGGGAGTTCGCCGAGCAGTCGCAGTCCGAGGAGGAACGCGCCGACGCCGACGACGGTGGCCACGTCGGTGCGGTCGATGGGCAGTCGCTCTCCGACGAGGTAGCCGAAGGCGACCTGCGCGTAGGCGACGACGAGCAGTTGCGCGCCGAGACCGACGATGCTGAGCGGGAGCAACAGCAGCGTGAACGCCATGTAGACGAACAGGACGAGGAGCGTCGCGCCGGCCAGTGCGCCGACGACGCCGCTGACGACCGTGTGTTGGGTTATCGAGTGCCCGACGGTGTCCAGCATCGCCGGGCGGCGGCGGGCGACCCACCAGCCGACGGCGCCGAGCGCCGAGAACTGCAACAGGAACGTGACGACGGCTCTCGTCGGCGAGTTCGCCGGCGTCGGCGGGTCGAGCGCGGACACCTCGCCCACCCTCGCACCGTCGGAAATCGCCGCCTCGCCGGCGATGCGCTGGACGGTTCCGGTGACCGTCGCCCCCTCGGTGACCGAGAGTCGACCCGCAAGCACCGTCACGTCGCCGTCCACGCGGCCGTCGACTCGGACCGACCCGCCGGCGACGTAGACGTCGCCCTCGACGGACGCGTCGGCCGCGACGGTGGTGTTCCCGCCGGCGACGACGAGGACGTCGTCCACCGCCTCGACGGCGCGGTCACCCTCGAACGTCACCGACATCTGCTCGACGTCCGCGCCGCCCGCGGAGACGAGGAGGAGGACGAGGACCAGCAACGGAATGACCTCGGTCGGCGTCACGCGGCGGCACCCTCCCTGACGAGTCCGAGGACGCGGCGCGCGTACACCCCGACGGCGAGTCCGAACAGGAGCAGGAGCGAGAGCGCCTGTACGACGTTGAGGTGCGACAGGAGCGTGAGGTCGGCCGCCGCGAAGTACAGCGAGAGCGCGGTGCTGAGGAAGGTGGCGAGCCATCCGGCGACGCCGATACCGACCGCCGAGTAGGTTCCGACGCTGGCCGCCGTCGAGAGGTCCGGCCACAGCGCGAAGTTGAGCGTGGTGTAGAAACTCACCGCCACCGCGTAGAACATCGGATTCAGCGGCGACGGCCCCGCGGTGGCGAGCGTGGGGAACGTCGACGCGAGTCGGAGGTCCGAGGTGTAGAGGACGTGCGTCAGGGCGAACAGCGCGAACGTCCACAGGAAGACCCGTTCGAGGTCGAAGTTGACGTAGAGGACGCCGGCCATCGCGGCGCCGACGACGTGCGCCGCGGCGATGAGCAGTCGCGTCGAGAGCGCGGGCGACTGCCACGAACTGAGCAGGAGCGCCGGCGTGTCGATGATGCGGAGGAACCCCAGACTGTCGACGAAGAACACGCCGAACATCAGCACGAGGGGGACGACGAAGGCGAAACTCCGCAGTCGAACGGGCGTCGGGCGGCAGAACCGCCCGGTGCCGAACGCGCGGTGCTGGTCGGCCAGTTCCGAGACGACGGCCTCGACGGCGGCGACCCGGCCGGAGGCGAGGACGCCGAGGACGAGGAGGCCGGGCAGCATCGCGGCGACCAGCAACCGACTGAACACGTCGACCGACCAGGTGAGCGGATAGGCGTTCGCGGCGAAGTACGCGATAGCCGTGATGGCGGCGGCGACGTGGCCGCGGTCCGCGACCGGAATCAAGTCGATGGCCAGCGAGAACGAGACGGGGAACCCGACGCCGAGTCCGACCGAGGCGGCGACGACCCACGCGCCGAAGCCGGGGACCGACCGAATCGACGGCGCGACGAGCGTCAGCACGAACTGGACGACGACGACGCCGAACAGCAGTCTGAACTTCGTCCGCAGGTCCGTACTCCACCCGCGGCGGTCCATCGTCACGCCCGTCGCGACGGCGACGACCAGTGTACACAGCGCCAGTCCGGCCATCCACGCGGAGACGGCCGTCTCCGTCATCCCGACCAGTCGGACGCCGAGGTCGATGAGCCCGAGTTGGACGAACGTGATGTTGTAGTAGTAGCCGGCGACCATGAGCGCGACGAACAGGAGGTAGCCGAACACCGTCGACCATTGGCGCGCGCGGAGGAACTCGACGAATCGCACGTTCTCTCTCGGAGAACGTGCGGCGCCGAACGTCTTAGTTGCCGGGGGCGATTGACCGGCGACGCGGACGTATCGGATAAAACGGTTGTTCCAACAGCCAGTTAACCTACACTTCCGAGCAGACGAGAAATACACAACGTGAAGAATCAGAAGCGGACTTCGAGCGACGCCGGAGCGGTCGACGACCTGTTCGCGGCACTCGCGAACGAGCGTCGTCGACGCGTCCTCGAACACTTCGAGGAGAGTGGCCGAGAGACCGCAACGCTGACCGAACTGGCGGACCACCTCTCGGAGCGTCAGAGCGATGCGAACGGGCGTTCGGACGAGCAGATTCGGCTGCGTCTGCACCACGTCGACCTCCCGAAACTGCACGAAGCCGGGTTGATAACGTACGACGCCGAGGCGACGGCGAGACGGGTTCGGCGCCGGGACGACGACGGGCGAGTGCGCACCCTGCTCGCCGCGTTCGGAGACGGGTCGAACTGACGCGGGCGTCGTCGATTGCTATCTCGCAGTTCGAGATATCTTCGGCCAATTCGCAGTCGCTGACTGTGAACAAAAGGGTCCTCCCCTCGCCCGCCCTATACCCACTGTGACAGTCATCCTGGAGTTCACGCTCGCGTGGGACGAGTTCGCACTCGGTCGCGCACTGAGCAGTGCGTCCGACAGACAGGTCCAACTCGAGCGAATCATCCCGATGGAGAACACCGTGATTCCGTTCTTCTGGGTCGTCGGCGAACGACCGGAGCAGTTGAAAGCCGACGTCGACGCCAGCGAGTACGTGCAGAACCTCTCGGTCGTCGACCAGATAGGCGACCACACGCTCTACCGAGTCGAGTGGACCGGCGAGTACGAGGACCTCCTCAACGGCATCGTCTCGACGGGCGGGACGATTCTGGAGGGAGAGGGCTCCGAGGAGTGGTACTTCCAACTGCGATTCCTCGACCACGAACACGTCGCGGACTTCTACAACTTCTGTACGGAACGCGACATCCCCATCCACATCGAGCGCACGTACACGCTCACCGAGGAGAGCCTCCGCGGGCGAAACTTCGGACTCACGCCCAAACAGCGAGAGGCACTCGTCATCGCACTCAAGCGCGGGTACTTCGACACGCCGCAGGAGACGGACATGTCGGAGATGGCCGAGGAACTGGGCATCACGCAGCAGGCGTTCTCGGACCGCCTCCGTCGGGCCGAACAGAAGGTGCTGGAGAACGTCCTGTCGGCGTCGACGAGAGGCGGGACGAACTGACGGGACTGCACGGATAAGCCGCTGATAAATCACTTATAAAGCGCCGGTCTCGACAAGAGAACGCGCTATGCGGATGGCGAAGGACGTTCGGTTACGATGAGCAACCCCCCCGCGGACCGAGAGACGACCGTCGTGGTCGCCGACGACGACGAGGACCTCCGCGAGACGTTCGAACTGTGGTTGTCGGCGCGGTCGGCGTGGGACGTTCGCGCGGCGGCCGACGGGCGGGAGGCGTTGGAACTGGTCACGCCCGCCGCCGACGCCGTCGTTCTGGACCGCGAGATGCCCCTCGTCTCGGGGGGCGAAGTCGTCCGCGCGCTCTCGAAAGACGGCTTCGACGGGTCGGTCGTCGTCGTGAGCGGGAACGAACCGGACGCTGACCTCGGAGCGGAAGACGTCTCGTGTTACCTCACAAAACCGGTCTGTCGCGACAGGCTCCTCGACGCCGTCGACGCCGCCCTGGAACGCGAGCGGGCGAGTCGGCCGATTGCTCAGGCGGTGACGGACGGTTCGAAGCGGGACAGCGGGCCCGCTCAGTAGCCGGAGTCCGGCGGCACCGTCTCACCGCTGGCCGACTGCCGTTCCGAGCGGAGATACGCGCCGAGGTAGCCGCCGAGGGCGCTCAGTCCGACGTTCCAGGCGAACAGGAGCGGGAGGACGACGAGGAAGATGATGACCAGTTCCACCCCGCCGGGGACGCCGAACCCCCCCATCGCGGTCCCGAACAGCGTGACCAGACCGAGGACGAGGACGAGGAAGAACGGGAGACTCGCGATTGCGCCGGAGATGGCGCCGATTCTCGCGCCGCGCTTGGGAGACTCGCGCTGGAGGTAGCCGGCGACGCCTCCGCCGAGCACCGGGGAGACGGCCGTAAAGGAGAGCGCGACGGTGACGACTGCGCCGATGACCGCGTTCTTGAGTGTGTTTTCTGTGCTCATGTGCAAGCGTACGACCGCTGTCGAGTTAGATAGTGCGGGCGCTTCCCCGACGCTGAGAATCGGCGGTTACCGGGGACGAAGCGGTGGGGGGTCCCCGACTGCGGACAGGGTCGACGACCGGCGACGAGTGGACGGCCCGCGGTCGGTGACTCACCCGGTCGGGCCGAACACGCGCCAGAGGACGCCGGGACGGAACAGCGTCTCCGGCGGCCGTTCCATCATGAGCACGCGGCTGAACGCGTCACGGAGGGCGCTGTCGGTGTGCGCCGCCCGAATCAATCGGGCGAGGTAGCGGTTCGTCAGGCCGGTCCCGCGGGGCCTCGGCCCGTCGGTCTCCTCGAACGCGAAGTCCGCACCGACCGCGAGCGTCCACGCCGTGTCGACGACTGCCGTCGCGTCCTCGAAGAAGCGAGCGGCGAGGTTCTCGCGGCCGCCGGCGAGCGTGTGGTGCAGCGTCAGCGCTTCGAGGGCGGCGACCGTCATCCCCTGTCCGTAGATGGGGTTGAAGCTCGAGACGGCGTCGCCGACGACGAGCAGGCCGTCCGGGAACTCGTCGAGGTCCTCGTAACGGCGCCTGAGGCTGGTCGGAAACGGGTAGTGAGCCACGTCCTCGCTCGCGAGGGGTCGCGCATCGAGGAGTCGTTCGAGGTGGGGTACCGGGAGGCTCGCGGCGAAGTCGGTCAGGCCGTCGACGTCGGCGGGCGGGTGGTCGCCGTGCAGGCCGAACAGGGTGACTTGCCAGCGGTCGTCTTCGATGGGGAACGCCGCGCCGCCGCGGGTGCGGGGCGGAGACGGGGGGACGAACAGCATGCGACGTTCACCGGCGTCGCGTTCGAGGCGGGCCGTACTGTACGCGATGTCGACGCGCACCTCGTCGGTTTCGGGGCGTTCGAAGCCGTGGTCCGCCAACCACGCCGGGGTGCGGGAGGTCCGACCGGTCGCGTCCACGACCAGGTCGGCCGCGAGTGTCCTCGTCTCGCCGTCGGCCGACGCGACCGCAACTCCGGCGACGCCGTCGCCGTCGGTGAGGTAGTCCGTCCACCGGCAGTTCGGTCGGAGTTCGACCCCGTCGACGTCGGCGACTCGCCGGCGCACGATTCGCTCGAACACGGGTCGGGAGGCGGTGTATATCGGAATCCGACCCGTACCGTCGGCGAGGAAGTCGCCTTCGTCGTAGTGCTTCAGGTCGCTCGCGCCGTCGATTATCAGTCCGCCCGCGGCGACCACGTCCTCACCGAAGCCCGGAAAGAGGTCCGACAGCGTGGCACGCCCGGCCGACAGCAGGATGTGAACGTGTCTGTCCTGCGGGGCGCCGCCGCGAGCAGTCGCGTCCGCCGGGAGCGAGTCCCGTTCGACGACGGTCACCGTCCGAAACTCGTCGGCCAACACGCGGGCGGCGAACAGGCCGGCCATGCCCGCCCCCACGACGACCGCGCTCCCCCCTCGTTCGCCGGTCCGCCTCGGGTCGTACCGCGGAACCGTGGCTAACGTCATGTCGACTCCCCTCCGACGATATTTCGATCGTGTCTTGTTAAAACATGTCACACTCGGGGGCTCGCCGGTGCCCCGACGGAGAGGCGACGTGCCCGGACAGTCACCGCGTCCGTACGTCGAACCCCGTGATGGTCGCCCGCCAGTACGGCGCGTCGCCGTCGGGGAGGTTCCACTCGACGGACGCCGTCGTCGGCACCGACATCCCCTCGCGGCGTTCGTAGTCGTCGAAGTGGCCGGTCCACCGTTCGAAGCCGTCGTCCGCCTGCCGGTAGCGTTCGTCCGCGGAGACTCGTTCGACGCGGCCGTCCTCGCGGAAGTGGAAGACGACCGACGCGGTGGTTCCCCGGTCCGTGAGCGTCGCCCGGGCCGACCGGTCGTCTCTGGCCTCCCACTCGACGCCCTCGCCGGGGAGGAGTGCGGTCGGGAACCAGACCGCCTCCGCGAGGTAGCGGAGCAGTTCCCCCTCGTCCATCTCCGGAGTGGGGTCGGCCGTCGCGACCGGAACCGTCGAGAGGGCCATCGCGCGCAGCGACCCGCGGCCGCGTTCGTACGCGTCGACCACGCGAACCGGGAGGAACGGTAGCATCCGGATGTCGGCGTCCCAGACGAACCCCGGCGGGTTCGTCGTGTAGTGCTGGGTGGCCACCAGCGGCTTCCAGTCGTCCTCGTCGTCGCCGAGGCGGAACTCGCCGCGTTGCTCCAGTCGCGCCGAGCGAACGCGAGACTGTCCGTCCCGCAGGACCGTCTCGAAGTAGCGCCGGACCGGTTCGGGGAGGTCGGCCACGTCGTCGCGGCCGTACGTCGGTTTCGAGGGCGGGTCGGCGTCCGCGAGGAGGGTGCGGACGCGCCGCGCCGTCGCGCGTTCGAGGCGGACTCGACTCAGGGCGACGGCGGCGACGGCACCGAGGGCGGCGGCGGAGAGCCACCGAGCGGATTTCGAGGGCATACCGGCCGTTCGACCGCCACCGACCTGAGTGTTCGCCACGGGGTCGACGCGGGGCAACGTTGATGCGACCGTCTCACGAACGTGTGAACGAGCCATGATGTTCACACGAGAGGAGTCGCTCTCGCGACTCCGCGAGACGGTGGCGAACGGCGACCCGGTCATCGGGGCGGGCGCGGGGACGGGCATCTCCGCGAAGTTCGCCGAACGGGGCGGCGTCGACCTCCTCATCATCTACAACTCCGGCCGGTACCGGATGAACGGCCGCGGGTCGCTCGCCGGCCTGTTGCCGTACGGCGACGCGAACGAAATCGTCCTCGACATGGGTCGGGAGGTCCTGCCGGTCGTCGAGGACACGCCCCGTCCTCGCGGGGGTGAACGGCACCGACCCGTTCCGGCGGATGGAGGTGTTCGTCGAGGACCTGAAGCGGCGAGGATTCTCCGGCGTGCAGAACTTCCCGACGGTCGGCCTCATCGACGAGGACAGCAGCTTCCGGCAGAACCTCGAAGAGACCGGGATGGGGTACGACAAGGAGGTCGAGATGATTCGAGAGGCGTCCGAGCAGGGGATGCTGACCTGCCCGTACGTCTTCAGCGAGGAACAGGCCCGCGCGATGACCGAAGCGGGCGCCGACGTGGTCGTCTCGCACATGGGGCTGACGACGTCCGGTGACATCGGCGCGGAGACGGCACTCGACCTCGAAACCGCCGCCGAACGGGTGCAGGCGCACCACGACGCCGCGAAGTCGGTGAACGAGGACGTGATGGTCATCTGCCACGGCGGCCCCATCGCGTGGCCGGACGACGCCGAGTACGTCCTCAACGAGACAGAGGGGGTCGTCGGCTTCTTCGGTGCGTCCAGCCTCGAACGACTGCCGACGGAACAGGCCATCGAGAATCAGGCCAAGGAGTTCAAGTCGATTCAGTTCTGACGCCGCGTCGGCCGGCCCGCCGGGCCCTCACTCCGGGAGTTCGCCCGGTGGGATGACCTCACAGTCGGGTAGGTCGCGGAGTTCCTCCTCCGGCCCCGGCGGCGCGTACACCGCCAGCAGTATCAGCGGTTCCCACCCGGTGTTGACCGTGCCGTGCGGGACGCCCTCCGGAACGTGGAGCATGTCGCCCGCGGCGATGTCGCGCGTCTCCTCGCCTATCTCCTGTTCGCCTTCGCCGCGAACGACGTACAGCATCTCGTCGCTCTCGGGGTGGGTGTGTCGCTCGTGGCCCTTTCCGGGGTTCAGTCGGACGACGCCGCAACTCATCCGCGATGACCCCGTCTCCGCCGGCGTCGACATCCACTTCAACACGCCCCACCCGAACCGCTGGCTCTCCACGTCCTCCGGCGAGACGAATCGCTTCTCGTCTGACATGAACCCCGATAGACGCCGGATAACAATATTCTTTCGTGCTATTTACCGCCGCTCGTGGCGGCGACGCGTCCGACGACCGGCCGGGTCGCGGTCTGCGCTCGGACCCGCTCGGGCCGTCTCTCGCCAACGTTTATCACGATTCTCGATGATAGTGAGTTGACATGGCCGTCGTCGTCATCGGAACGTTAGACACGAAGGGTGAAGAGATCGGATTCGCGCGAGACGTCGTCGAGTCGCAAGGACTGGACGTACACGTGGTGGACGTCGGCGTGATGGGGGGGCCGACGATAGAACCCGACACGTCGGCCGAAGCCGTCGCGGAGGCGGCGGGGACGACGCTCGAACGCCTGCGCGCGGACGCCGACCGGGGCGCGGCGATGGAGGCGATGGGCGAGGGTGCGGCCGCCGTCGCGGAGCGACTCCACGAGGACGGGACGCTGAAGGGCGTCCTCGGTCTGGGCGGGTCTGGCAACACGTCCATCGCGACCACGGCGATGCGGGCGTTGCCCGTCGGCGTCCCCAAACTCATGGTCTCGACGATGGCGTCCGGCGACACGGAGCCGTACGTCGGGTCGCGGGACGTGACGATGATGTACTCCGTCGCCGACATCGAGGGGCTGAATCAGCTCTCGCGGACGGTCATCGCGAACGCCGCCCTCGCCGTGGCGGGCATGGTCGCCAACGACCCGGGCATCGACGTCGAAGAGAAGCCCACCATCGGCATCACGATGTTCGGCGTCACGACGCCGTGCGTGAAGACGGCGCGGAAGATGCTCGAAGACCGCGGGTACGAGACCATCGTCTTCCACGCGACGGGGACCGGCGGACGCGCGATGGAGGACTTGATTCGCGAGGGCGTCGTCGACGGCGTCCTCGACGTGACGACGACCGAGTGGGCCGACGAACTCGTGGGGGGCGTCCTCAACGCCGGCCCGGAGCGACTCGACGCCGCCGGCGAGGCGGGCATCCCGCAGGTGGTCTCGACGGGCGCGCTCGACATGGTGAACTTCGGGCCGCGCGACAGCGTCCCCGACGAGTTCGAGGGGCGACGGTTCCACGTCCACAACCCCCAGGTGACGCTGATGCGGACGACGCCGGAGGAGAACGCGGAACTCGGCCGCATCGTCGCCGAGAAACTCAACGCCGCGACCGGTCCGACCGCACTCGCCCTGCCCCTCGGCGGCGTCTCGATGCTCGACGTCGAGGGCGAGGACTTCCACGACCCGGACGCCGACACCGCCCTGTTCGACGCGCTACGGGAACATCTCGACGACGACGTGGAACTGCTCGAACTCGACGTTCCCATCAACGACGACGCGTTCGCGGAGGCGATGGTAGAGCGACTCGACGCGTACATGCGGGCGGCCGGGCGCGCGCCGGAGTGACGAGGCGACCGATACCAGCGCGTTCACCGGCGAGACGGTCGACCGACCGGCGGGACGCGACCACGGCCCCTGCGGTCGGTCAGCCGAGCGTCTCCCACCGTCGGTACAGAGCGACACCGAACACGAGGACGACGGCGCCGACGCCCACCTGACGACCGACGGTTCCGAATTCGCCGTTCTGCAGGGCGACGACCGCTCGGGCGGCCATCACGACCGTGACGGCCGAGACGAGCAACAGAACGGCGTGACGTGTCTCCATACACCCGCTAGTCGGTTCGCCAACAAAAGGTTGCAGTTAGCACACGGCGACCGACGTGGGCCGCCGCCGACTAGTAGGGGGGAGACTCCGCCTCGATGACGCCGGCGAGGTTGCCGAGTTCGGCGACGAGGAGTCTCACGAGGTCGTCGAGCGTCACGATGCCGACGACGTGCCCGTCGGCGTCGACCACGGGCATCCGGCGCACCTCGTCTCGACACATCGCGTTCGTGAGTTCGAGGATTCCCTCGTTGACGTTCATCGTCCGCGGGTCGGGCGTCATGACGTCGCTCGCGGTCATCGTCGCGGGGTCGGCGTCGCCCCGGAGGGTCGCAAGGGCGAGGTCGCGGTCGGTGACGATGCCGACCGGCGCGCCGTCCTCGGTGATGACCACGCTGCCGACGGTGCGCTCTGCCATCGTGTCGGCGAGTACCTCGACGCTCGTGTCCGGTCCCGCAGTCTCGACTCCCGGGGTCGCCACGTCTTCCAGTGTCATGGCGAGTACCCGTACACGAGGAGAGCTGTTAACCTCCGTCGTCAGTTCCCAAAGCGTGAAAATATCACGCACAGTCCGTCCGGCCGTCATCCGAGGAGACGAGACAAGGTGACTGACTCCCGAACCGTCGGAGCCGTCAGGTTCGTTCGACGGGCGCGGGCGCGTTCGAGAGCTGAACGGTCGTTTGGGCTCGTTCGACCTCGGGCGGCACGTAGACGTCGGTTTCGAGCGTCTTCGTGGCGCCGGGGCTGACGACGCCCGCGGGACAGACGCGGCGTGCGACCGGGACGCCGTCGGCGTCGTACAGGTCGACGACCACCGAGACGTCGGCCGCCTCTCCCTCGTTGGTGACGGTCAGTTCGACCCGAACGAGTTCGTTCGTGGCGGCCGCAACGTCCGTCTCAGTGCCGGTCGCGTCGTAGAACGCGACGCGGTCCACGGTGACGTGGCCGTCCCTGTCGCCGATGTACCGGAACAGTCGCCGGGAGATGTCCTCGTAGAGTCTGTCCCCCTCGGACCCTCGTTCGAAGAGCGCGCCGACGGCGTTGAGGTCGGCGCGCAGGTCGCTGGCGATGGTGCGGCGGTTCCGCGTGTTGGTCTTCAGACGCACGTAGTCGCTGACGAACGCGTCGAACGCCGCCGGAAGTTCGCCGTCGTACAGCTCGGCGTACGCCCTGAGTTCGGCGTCGAAGTTTATCAACGGGGGGAGCGGCGCGGACGCCTTCCCGACGGGGACCCACGGCGTCGCCGCCGGTTCGGCGTCCGGTTCGTCGGTCGCCGAGACGGTGGGGCGGTCGAAGTAGCCGAGGCGGTCCAAGAGCGCCGCGAAGACGGCGCTGAGAGCGGTGACGAACAGCACCCCGACCGTGAGCAGGTTGGAGGCCGGGGCCGGCAGCGTGAACTGGAACAGCGCGATGAACACGGCGGTCACGATGGCCACGACGAGGAGGAACGACCCCAGGTTGGCGTCCTCACCGGTGACGAACTCGATGGCCTTCAGGAACGACGGCTCCGCCTCCGCGTCGGTGGAGGCGTCCGGTCGTTCGACCAGAGTCGTGCGATCGCTCATCGGGAGGGCGCTCCGGTGATGTCGTCGCGCCGCGCGTCGGCGGCCCGTCTGAGGACCTGAACGAGATGTGAGACCCAGAGACCGGCGGTGAAGCCGAACAGCGTTCCCACGGCGGTCGCTCGGAGCGACGCTTCGAGCGGTGCGAACGCGGCGGCGATACACAGCGTCCCGAAGAGGAGCATGAGACCGTACTGGACGCGTGTGTCCCGGTTCGCCCGCCGCAACTCGGCTAACATAATTATTTGTTGTACGAGACGTAACATGATAAGCGTAGTACCCAACGGCGGAGGAGAGAGGGAGTCTGAAGGGAGACGACCGGAACGACCTACCGGGTAGCGGAACGACCGAGAACCGAGTGCCGGAAGGCGAATGTCGGGGACCCCTCCACCACGTAGTGAGCGATTCGTGAGCGAAGAGAGCAGATATGTAACGCGACGTGCAGATTGTGATTACGTAGAGAGTTCGGGAGAGTCGGACGCCGTACGCTCTCCTGGAACGAATGTCCGATGCGGCCGTCTAGTCGTATCTGTGACGTATTCGCGTCCACGGATGTGTCACGTGATTCCGATACATCAACGAGACCCGAGGGCGCGTGTTCGGTAGTACCGAATTCCCCCGGGAAAGCGGTCCACGTCGTCGATGCCCGTCGACTTACCGGCGCGTCCGCATCCGGGAACGGACCGGACGGTCAGACTTATCGGCGTGTGTGCGATACGCACGACCAGTCATGTCACCCATCGTCAGCAGACGAGGTGTGCGTTTCCGTCGCGGGAGACCCACCGGAGGATCCGCGTGAGCGAAGCCGTCACGAGTCGCGCCGGCGGAGCACCGTCGAACGGAGTCGAGACTCTCTCGCCCCGCACAGATGTCTGACCGCACGCAGATACCGATTCGGACCGGACCAGACGCGGACCGACGCGCCGACTACGACTACGTCTCCGACGACGCGAACGGCCGGACCTCCTCGACGCGCTCCGAGGCCGAGTCGACGGCGACGTCCGGTTCGACACCTACACGCGGCAGTTGTACGCGACCGACGCGAGCGCCTACGAGAGTACCCCGATCGGCGTCGTCTACCCCGATTCGACCGACGACGTGGCCGCCGTCGTCTCCCACTGCGCCGAAAACGAGATTCCGGTCCTGCCGAGGGGCGGGGGGACGAGTCTCGCCGGGCAGGCCGTCAACGAAGCCGTCGTCCTCGACTTCACCCGGCACATGGACGACGTGGTGGAACTCGCCCCGGAGGACAGAGTCGCCCGCGTTCAGTCGGGCGTCGTCCTCGCGGACCTGAACGACGCGCTCGCCCCGCACGAACTGAAGTTCGCGCCCGACCCGGCCGCGGGTAACCGGAGCGCCGTCGGCGGCGCCATCGGAAACAACTCCACGGGCGCACACTCGCTCGTCTACGGCAAGACCGACGCCTACGTCGAGTCCTGCGAAGTCGTCCTCGCCGACGGCACCGTCACCACGCTGGGCGAGACGGACGTCGCCGACCTGCGGGCGGAGGCCGACCCGACCGGGACCCTCCTCGAACGGGTGTACGCCGAAGTCGTCCGCATCCTCGACGAGGAAGCCGAAGCGGTCAACGCGCGTTTCCCGGACCTGAAGCGCAACGTCTCGGGCTACAATCTCGACGTGCTGGTCGCGGAGGCGGAGACGGGCACCGTCAACCTCGCGCGACTCCTCGCCGGGAGCGAGGGCACGCTGGCAGTCGTCACCGAAGCGGAGGTGTCGCTCGAACCCGTCCCCGAGACGAAGGCGGTGTCGCTACTGTTCTACGAGAGCGTCCTCGACGCGGTGACCGACGTGCAGTACGTCCTCGAACACGACCCGGCCGCCGTCGAACTCGTCGACGACGTCCTCCTCGGGTTGGCGCGGAACACGGCCGAGTTCGAGGACGTGGCCGCACTCGTCCCCGGGGACGCGCAGGCGCGTTGCTGGTCGAGTTCTACGCCGGCGACGACGAGGCGGGACGAGCGCAGACGGCCGACCTGTTGACCGACAGGGTTCGGGACGCCGACAGCGACGCGACGGAGGCGGGGACGGCGGCCGAGGGGGCCGCGTCCGGGCCGACGCTCGCGTTCGAGGGGTTGGAGGCCCACGACGAGTCCGACCGGACGCAGTTCTGGACGCTCCGGAAGGCCGGGCTCCCAATCCTCCTCTCGCGCACCTCCGACGAGAAGCACATCAGCTTCATGGAGGACTGCGCCGTCCCGCCGGAGCACCTGCCGGAGTTCGTCGAGCGGTTCCAGTCGCTCCTCGCGGCGAAAGACCGGGACGTCGACGCCGCGTTCTACGCCCACGCGGGTCCGGGCGTGCTGCACGTCCGCCCGCTCGTCAACACGAAGGCGGCGGAGGACCGCGCGGACATGGTCGAAATCGCCGACGAAGTGACCGACATGGTCGTCGAGTTCGGCGGGAGCGTCTCCGGCGAACACGGCGACGGCCGCGCGCGCACGCAGTGGAACCACAAGCTGTACGGCGACCGGTTGTGGGAGGCGTTCCGCGACCTGAAGACCGCGTTCGACCCGGACTGGCTCCTCAACCCCGGAAACGTCTGCGGCCTGGAGGAGGGAGCGTCCGCGACGGGGACGAGCGCGGTCGAACGCCACGGCATGACCGAACACCTCCGGTACGACGACGAGTACGACTTCGACGCGGGGTTCGAGCCGTCGCTGAACTGGGACAACGAGAACGGGATGCAGGGGATGGTCGAACTCTGTCACGGATGCGGTGGCTGCCGCAGCGGACAGGACACCACCGGGGGCGTGATGTGCCCCACCTACCGCGCCGCCGACGAGGAGATTACCGCGACGCGCGGCCGGGCGAACCTGCTCCGACAGGCGATGAGCGGCGACTTGCCCGACGACCCGACGGACGACGAGTTCGCCGAGGAGGTACTCGACCTCTGTATCGGCTGCAAGGGCTGTGCCCGCGACTGCCCGAGCGAGGTGGACATGGCGAAACTCAAGACCGAAGTCATGCACGCGCGGCACCAAGAGCACGGGTCGAGCCTCCGCGACAAACTGTTCGCGAACGTCGACGCGCTCTCGAAGGTCGGGAGCGCGCTCGCCCCCCTCTCGACGTCGCACAGTCGCTCCCGGGGGCGCGGACGCTCACAGAGCGGTTCGTCGGTATCGCACGCGAGCGCTCGCTGCCGGAGTTCCGGCGCGAGACGGTCAGAGACTGGTTCGAGAGCCGGGGCGGCGCGCGCGTCTCGGAGGACGACGCGACACGAAAGGCGGTGTTCTTCGCGGACACGTACACGAACTTCAGCCACCCCGAGGTCGGGAAAGCCGCCGTGCGCGTCCTCGAAGCCGCGGGCGTCCACGTGGACGTGGCGACGCGGACGAACAGCGGTCGGCCCCCGCTGTCGAAGGGATTCGTCGGGAAGGCGCGGGAGGCGATGGAGAAGAACGTCGCCGAACTCGCGCCGCGCGTCGCCGAGGGCTGGGACGTCGTCCTCGCGGAACCCTCCGACGCAGTGATGTTCCAGTCGGACGCGCTGGACCTGCTGTCCGGCGAGGACGTCGAAGCCGTCGCCGCGAACGCGTACGGCGCCTGCGAGTACCTCGACGCGTTCCGCCTCGACGCGAACGTGGAGTGGACGGACCCGGACGTGTCGCTGACCTACCACGGCCACTGCCACCAGAAGGCGACGAAGCGAGACCACCACGCCGTCGGCGTCCTCCGCCGGGCGGGGTACGACGTCGACCCGCTGGATTCGGGCTGCTGCGGGATGGCCGGGAGCTTCGGCTACGAGGCCGAACACTACTCGCTGTCGAAGGCCGTCGGCGACATCCTGTTCGACCAAGTGGAGGAGAGCGCCGCGGACGTCGTCACCGCCCCGGGCGCGTCCTGCCGGACGCAACTCGGCGACGGTCGAATCGACCCGGTGCCGGCGACGAGCGCCATCGCGGGAACGGCGCTGGACCGCGACGAACCGCCGACGCCCGTCGAGTTGCTCGCGCACGCGCTGTCGCAGTAACCCCCGCACCAGCGCTTCGAGGACCGTCGCGTGTTCGGGCCGGCGGTCGTCACCGGTCGGTGGTCGTCCGCTCTCGAACCGGTACCCCGATTCGACGATATTTCGACATCTCCCCACTACCGAGTCGTTCGGCCTCGATTACGCTCGGTCGAGAAGCTGACGGGTAATCGGGTTACTGGAGCTGATTTCCGGTTCTACTCACCACCGAGTGGTACGCAGATACTCCGTCGTATCTTATCAAATCGACCCGCGTTGCGGGTTATTTTATCACTTCGATATATTTTCTACCCATTTTTCTCGAACTAATAATTACTCGATTATAATCCTCGTTCGTGCAATACAGCCGGAGCGGTTGGCCGTCACCGGGCGGAGAATCGAGACCCATCGTCGGCTTCACGACCGGTATCGGCGCTCAGATAGCCGGCAACCGCGGCGAGGAGCAGCGTCACCGGTAGGCCGACGACCAGAAGTCCGATGCCGAGACTTCCGTCCACGAGAAAGTAGACGGTCAGACCGAGAGCGGTGACGGTGACGAAGTCCAAGACGGCCGTGATACCGGCCCAGAGCGTCCGAACCGCCGAGTTGGACACCGACCCGCGTCTCACCTGGTCGCGGTAACGCAACCCGGCGTACGTCGCGAACGCCGCGGTCAGTCCGGCGGACAGTCCGACTGGGAGACCGACTATCAGCGAGAAGGCGACCCAAGGTTCGAGGGCCGCGGTGATGCCGACGGCGACGACGGCGAAGCCGAGACTCCCGACGACGAGAGCGATTGCGATTCGGGCGAAGGTGTTCATGCCGAGAACTACGTCGGCCGAGCGTATCTATCCGCCCCCCCCGAGAACCACGAATCGAGAACGACCGTGCCGTCGGACCGGGAGTCTCGCGACCGGTTCGAACCCTCACTCACCGCCCATCGCAGTCACGTCGAACGGCGGTTCCGCGTCGTCGGGAAGCGGCGTCTCGTAGGCGTCCGAGCCGATTTCGGCCTCGAACTCCTCGCGCGCGGCCGCCAGTCGTTCCTCGTCGGCCAACAGGTCGTACGTCGCGCCCGCGAGCACTTTGGCCGCGAAGGCGACGCCCTTCAGTCCGAAGTCGCCGTTCGCCGCGACCACCTGCCACGAGTGGCCGGGGACGCGACGGGCCACGTCGCACCGCGGAACTGGCCGGTCGGCGTTATCCAACTGACGTCGCCGACTTCGGTCGACCCGTGCGTCTGCTGGTCGTGGTCGAACGGTTCGACCGGGTCGGCGTACAGGGGTTCGCCTCGAACCCGGTCGGCGAGTTCGTCCGGGAGGTCCGAGAGGCGCGACTCGATTCGCTCGTCGGCCACCGTCGCCTGCAACTCGGCGGCGAACGCGCGGTCAGCGTCGTCGTAGTCGATGGGACCGACCGCCCGCACGTTCTCCCAGACGACGTTCGAGACGACGTCGTTGGCGCGGTAGTCGTAGCACCCGGTGAGGAACCGTTCCGAGACGGTCGTCTGCGTCATCTTCGCGGCCGCCTCGGCGATATCGCGGAGCCAGTCGGTGTTGCGTTCGACCTCCTCGCGGGTCGGCGCGCGGACGTAGTACCACACCGTCGCCTCGGCGGGGACGACGTTGGGTGCCTGCCCGCCGTTCGTGATGACGTAGTGCATCCGGGCGTCGTCGGAGATGTGTTCGCGCATGTACTCCACCCCGGCGTTCGTCAGTTCGACGGCGTCGAGGGCGCTCCGACCGGAGTCGGGCGACCCACCGGCGTGCGCCGACACGCCCTCGAACGTGAACGTCAGCGAGTCGAGCGCGTTCGAGGAGCCCATCCGCGGCGTGTTGAGGTCGCCGGGGTGCCACGTCAACGCCGCGTCCAGGTCGTCGAACGCGCCCGCGCGGGCCATGTACGTCTTTCCGACCAACGTCTCCTCGGCCGGACAACCGTAGAAGGCGACGGTTCCGTCCACCTCGCCCGCGTCGATGGCCCCCTTCACCGCGACGGCGGCGCCGACCCCCGCCGTCCCGAACAGGTTGTGGCCACAGCCGTGTCCCGGCCCGCCCGGTTCGACCGGGTCCCGGTCGGCCGAGACTCGCTGGGAGAGTCCGGGGAGCGCGTCGTACTCGCCCAAGATGCCGACCGTCGGGTCGCCGTCGCCGTAGGTGGCGACGAACGCCGTCGGCATCCCGCCGACGCCGCTCTCCACCTCGAACCCCTCCGCTTCGAGGGCGTCCCGCAGGACCGCCGCGGACTGCTCCTCGTGGAGGCCGAGTTCCGGCGTCTCCCACAACTCCCGCGCGATACGCGTCAACCGGTCCTCCGCCTCGTCCACCCGGGCGAACACGTCCGATTTTGCCATGACTGACGCTCGAACCGGGCCGTATTCAACCTGTGTCCCGCACGACTGCGCCGCGCGATCCGGTAGTCTTTGTGTTCACTACTGATGTTCACCAGATACATTCACTATGTGTATTTACTCTAAGAAGTCGAGTCGTGGTCGGAGGCCACGAGCGGACTCCACCGTCGATACGCCACGCCAGAGGAACGAGAGGCCCGCTACACGTGGAAATTCTCGATTATTCCTACACTACTGTGCTCAAAAATAATTAGTTTTAATGGACGGCATACACACTCGTTGTGTATGGATAGGCACACCGCGGAACCGACAGCGGAGGGTCTGCCGGGTCCGAACGCGGCCAAGTGGATCGACTTCCACTCCGAGCACGCGGCCCCGAGCGAGTACTCTCACGACTTCGTCTGGGACGTGACCGCCGAGGCGGACGGGCCGTTCGTGACGGACGTCGACGGCAACGTCCTGCTGGACTTCACCTGCCACATCGGCGCGGCACCCCTCGGCTACAACAACGAGAAAGTGCTCGACAAACTCCGCGAGTTCGACCTCGTGGAACCGATGAAGATAGCCGGGCAGGACATGTACTTCGGCGCGGGCGAAGACCCCGAGTCGTCACCGTTCCCCGGGTCCAGCCACCTGATGAAGCGACTGTGCGAGGTGTCCGAGAGGTACGATATGGACACCGTCTTCCTCTCGAACTCCGGCGCTGAGGCGATGGAGAACGCGATGAAGGTAACGCACGACAACGCGCCGGCGGCGAAGTACGGCGTCGCCTTCGAGGGGAGTTTCCACGGGCGGACGCTGGGGACGCTGTCGGTCACCAAGTCCAGCGAGGTGTACACGCGCCACTACCCCCAGATTTCGGGCATCGAGACGGTCCCCTTCTGCACGGACCGGGGGTGTACCGCCGCCACCTGCGACTGCGGGTTCGTGACGGGCGAGGGCACGCAGTTGCGCCGCATGCTCAGTCCGGAGGGCGGCCACGTCAACCCCGCAGAGGTGGCGTTCGTCGTGATGGAGCCGATTCAGGGCGTCGGCGGCTACCGCTTCCCGAGCGACGACTTCATGCAGGAGGTGCAGGACGTGACCGACGAGTACGACATCCCCCTCGTCGTCGACGAGATTCAGTCGGGCGTCGGTCGGACCGGCGAGATGTGGGCGTCGGACCACTACCCCATCGAACCCGACGTCATCGCCAGCGCGAAAGGGCTCCGCGTCGGCGCGACCATCGCGAACGGTGAACTGTTCCCCGCGGAGTCCAACCGGCTCGGGTCGACGTTCGGCGGCGGGGACGTCCTCTCGTCGATGCAGGGCGTCTTCACCCTCGACGCCATCGAGGAGTACGACCTGCTGGAGAACGCGACGGAACGCGGTCGGCAGGCCAAGGAACTGCTCCGCGACGACGCCCCCGAGTACGTGGCGGACGTGCGCGGAAAGGGCCTCATGCTCGCCGTCGAGTTCGACACCGCAGACCGGCGCAACGCCGTCGTCGAGGCGTCGCTCCAGCGCGGACTCCTCACGCTGGGCTGCGGCGAGAAGACGATCCGTCTGCTCCCACCGCTCGACGCCACCGAACGAGAGATTGCGCTCGGTATCGACATCTTCACCGACGCCGTCGACAGCGTGGCGACCCGAACTCCCTCCGCACCGTCCTCGTAGCGCCGTTCGTCCGCCCGAATCCGACGTTCGGCCGCCGCCGCGGCCGACTCGTTTCGTTCGCTACTCGGCGTCGTGACGAGCGACGGCTACCGCGTCCACGTCCGCTCGAACACCGGGTCGCCGTCGTGGGTCACCTCGGTGCGAACGCGGCAGAACGACCGTGAGATGTAGTTACTCGCGCGCACCTCGAACGCCCCGTACCCGTTCTCGACCGTCAGTCGGAGTTCGTTCCGCGCGGACGCGGATCCCGGGTCGTCCTCGGCCACGGACGCCTCGAAGGTGGCGTCGCGCGAGAGCGTCCCGTGCGGGAGGTCCACGGTCAGTTCGTTCGCCTTCTCGACCCGCGCCTCGCCGGAGACGTGCTCCCGGGCGGTCACCCACGAGGACGCGCCCGAAGCGCGTTCGGGCGACGCAGGGAGACTGTCGTCCGGCGGCGCCATCCGAACGGCGTCGTCGAACGCGACGCGCTCCAGCCGTCCCCCCGGGAACGCGACGGTGGCGGGGTCGTCCGGGCGCGACCGGAGCGTGAACGACCCCGACTCGGGCGTCGGGAGCAGTTCCGGGAACATCGACGACCCAACGGCGACCCGGACGCGGTGGCCCGCCTCGAAGACGTGCGACTTCGGCGCGAGCGGGACCGACAGGTCGTACTCCTCGCCGGGCGTCAGCGGTTTCGACTCGTCAATCCCGTCGCGGTACTGCCCGCGGACGGCCCCCCGCGTGACGAGCGTCCCGCTCCCGTCGGGGGCGACGTCGACGACGCGGACGACCACCGTCGGGTCGGCGACGGCGGACTCCAGGGGAAGCGACGCGGCTCCCGTCCCGGTCAGTTCGACCGCCGTCTCCAGCGGTTGCGAGTCGAACGTCAGACTGCGAGCGTCGTCGTCGTTGGTGGCCGACGGCGCGACGGTGGCGCCGTACGGGTCGGTCGAGGAGAGACCGACCGTCGGGTCGAACTCGTACGTCTCCTCGAAGCCCTCGCCGTCGTACTCGGCGGGCGAGACGAGGCCCCCCGGACTCAGAGCGAACGCGACGGTGTCCGCATCCTCCGTCGACAGCGTGGGCCAACGGTCCAGCCCGCGCCACCGACCCGCCGTCGTCCCGCCGCCGTCGAGTTCGGTCCACACGCGGAACTCGGGGTGGTCGAGGACGCCGTGGTCCTCGTCTCGCAGGAACTCGTCGAACCACCGGCGCACCTGCCGGCGGAAGTCGACGGCCGACTCGCGGCCCCGGTGGGGCATCCGGTGTCGCCACGGGCCGAAGAGCACGCGCGTGGGCGCGTCGATTCGGTCGACGTAGCGAAGGGTGTCCTCGGTGTAGGGGTCGCGCCAACCGTCGACGGCGAGGACCGGGACGTCGATTCGCTCGACGGGGATGACCTTGTCGTCCCAGTACGCCTCGTGTGGTTCCGCGTCCAGGAACTGGAACAGCCACGGCTCCCGGTCGCCCAGTCGGTCGAGGCGTTCTCGCCACGCGTCCATCGTCGCCGGGTCGGCGTCCGGGTTCGACGGCGGCTTGGCGTCCAGCGCCTGCATCAGCGTGAGCCAGTCCATCCCGATGGTGAGGAACTCGAACAGGCCGCCGTACGTGTAGGCGTTCCGCACCCCCTCGAACGGGGTGTGGATGGGGACGATGGCTTCCAGCCCCTCCGGTCGCTGCGCGGCGGCGTCGAGGGCGGTGATGCCGCCGTAGGACTTCCCGAACATCCCGACGCGGCCCGTCGTCCACGGTCTGTCGGCGAGCCACGTCACGATTTCGGCGGGTTCGGTCCCCTCGCGGCGCGTGAACGGGTCCTCGATGAACCCCGTCGACCCGCCCGTTCCCACCATGTCGGCGACGACGACTTCGTAGCCGGCGGCGGCGAGGTAGCGGTTGAGCGGGTCGTACGCGCCGTACGTGATACCGTCTTGGTGGTGGTACGGCACGTACATCAACAGCGCCGGCGACGGACCGTCGCCGGCCGGTTCGTACCGCGTCGCGGCGACGGAGTCGCCGGCGACCGGAATGCGGACGTCTTCGTGTCGGACGACATCGTTCGACCCGAGCATTGCCAGCAGTTGACAGCCCTCGGTCTTGTAGGTTCCCCCGTGCGCTCAGCCGACTTGGACGGCGGCCGCACCGCGACGATGGCGAAGACGGCCGCGAGCAGCGCCGGCGACCGCGGCCACTCGCCCGCCAGCGCGTACGACGCGGCGACGACCACGAGCGGGTACGTGCTGACCACCGGGAGGACGGTGACGACCGAGCCGAGGTCGAGGGCGAGGAACATCGCGTACCAGGCGGTTCCGACGAACACGCCGGCGGCGGCGAACGACGCAAGCGCCTCCGTGCTCGTCGTGCCGGCGTACCGCCGCACCCGACCGGAACCGAGTGCGAGCGGGAGTATCGTCGCCACCGCGGGACTGCTGGCCGTGAGGGCGGCGGCGACGGACGGGCCGACCCGGTCGATACCCTCGAAGTAGAGCAGTCGCGAGACGCCCGGGTCGAGGACGCCGGCGACGAGGAACGGCAGGAGAGACGGGAGCGCGGGAACGGTCGGGACGCCCCGGCGAACGAACAGGATGGCCGCGAGGAGCGTGCAACTCGTCACGAGCGTCACCGTCGCCGCCGTCAGCGGCGTGCTGTCGTCGTCCCGCGACAGGCCGTGTCTGACGAACAGCGTCTGGAACCCGAAGCCGACCGACGAGAGCAGGGCGAGTGCGACCGACATCCGTCAGGCGAGCGTGTGCGACGCCACGGCGACGCCGTCCAGTTCGGCCAACGACCCCAGCACCTCACGGAGGTGGTCCGCGCCGTTCCCCTCGATGCCGACGGCGACGGGCGTCCGATTCGGCGGGTCGCCCGCCGTCCGGTCGACCCGTTCGACGGCGTCGAGTCCGGCGCCGGCGTCGGCCACCGCATCGCCGACCCGTCCGAGCGCCGTCGGCCAGTCGGCGACGTGCAGACGCGCCTCGACGTAGCGGTCGAGTTCCAGCAGGCCGGTTCGGGTGAGTTCGGCGTGTTCGGTCAGGTCGACGTTGCCGCCGGAGACGACGCAGGCGACGCGTTCGCCGGTCACGTCGCCTCACCCGCCGACAGCACCGCGTTCGTCAGCACCTCGACGCCGATGGGGAGGCTCCGCTCGTCCACGTCGACGTCGATGTGTGGTGGCTCGTCGGGTGGTCAGTCCCGACGACGAGGTACGTCGCCAGTCCGCCCGCCTCCTGTGCGCGTCCCATGAGGAACGTCGCGTCCTCGCTCGCGCCGAAGTCCGCGTGCGTCCTGACCGTCTCGACGCCGTCCACCCCGCCGGCGACGTCGGCGACGACGCGCGCCAGTTCGGGGTCGCTGTCGACGCGGGGCGACTCGCTGACCACGTCCACGTGCGCGTCGCAGCCGTGCATCTCCGCGGCCGATTCGAGCGTCGTCGAGAGCTTTCCCTTCACGTACTCCATCAGTTCCGTCGTCTCGCCGCGCGCCTCGCCGTGGATGGTCGCCTCCTCGGCGACGACGTTGCTCGCCGTGCCCGACTCCGCGACGCCGACGTTCACTCTGGTCATCCCGTCGGCGTGCCGCGGGATGGCGTAGGCGTTCTGGATGGCCGTTCCGAGCGCCTGCATCGCGTTGTCCCCCTCGTTCGGGGCCTTCCCGGCGTGCGCGGACGTCCCCTCGAACGTCGCGTCCACGTGGCACATCGCGAGGATGCGTTCGATGCCGGCGACGACTTCGCCCGTCGGGTGGTCGAGGCCGACGTGGGCCGCGAACAGGTAGTCCAGTCCCGCGGCGTACTCGCTCTCTGCCATCGGGTGCCCCCCGCCGGACACCTCCTCTGCGGGCTGGAAGAAGACGGTGAGCCGTCCGGAGAAGTCGCTCCGCTTCACCGCGTCGAGGACGGCGAGGCCCCACGTCATGTGGGCGTCGTGGCCGCAGGCGTGCATCGTCTCGTCTACCTCCGAGCGGAAGCCCTCGCGGGCCGGGACGTGGTCGTCGGCCGCGGACTCCTCGACGTAGAGGGCGTCGATGTCCACGCGGACCCCGACGTGCGGTCCCTCCCCCCGGTCGAGGACGGCGACGAGGCCGGTGTTGCCGCCGGCCATCGCCTCGACCAGTTCCTCGTCCGCGCCGCGTTCGACGGCGCGGTCCATCCACGGCCGCACGTCCTCGGGGTCCGGCGCGGCCATCCGGTCCGCCGGGTCGTACGCCTCGGGACCGACCGCGAGTTCGTCCACGCCGATGGATTCGACTTCCTCGACGAGTTTGGCCGTGGTGTAGAACTCCCGCCACCCGGGTTCGGGGTAGCGGTGGAACGCTCGTCGTAACTGACGGAGGTCTAGCGTGGTCGTCGCTGGCATACGACGGTGTAACACACTCCTCCCACTTAATGGTACACAAATTCCGTACACAGCGGATACACAAAAGACTAAGTTCGAGAGTGACAATCGGTCGCTAGCGACTCGGGCCGGACGGAGCCACCGCCGTCCGGCCGGAATCGACCGACCGACACCCACCGATGATTCGACAATGACAGACACACCCGACGTCGTCGTCCTCCGCGAGGGGACGGAAGGACTCTCGATGGAATCGTACGCGGAGACGCTTCGGGACCGCCTCCCCGACCGAACCGTGGCGCTCGCCCGAACGCCGAAGCAGGAACGCGAACTCGTCGCCGACGCGCGCGTCGCGACGGGCATCACGCTCGACCCGGAACTGGTCGAAGAGGCGTCGAACCTCGAACTGTTCGCCTGCACGTTCGCCGGCACGGACCACGTCCCGATGGACGAACTCGCCGCCCGGGGCGTCGCCGTGACGAACGCCGGCGGCATCCACGCGCCCGGCATCGCCGAACAGGCCATCGCGAACATGCTCGTCTTCACCCGCCGCCTCCACGAGGGGTGGCGCCGCAAGGCGAACAACGAGTGGCGGCACTTCCAGTCCGACGAGTTCACCGACAGCACCGTCACGGTCGTCGGTCTCGGCTCCATCGGGCAGGCACTCGTCCAGCGACTGCAGGGCTTCGAGGTGGAGACCATCGGCGTCCGCTACACGCCCGAGAAGGGCGGGCCGACGGACGAGGTGGTCGGCTTCGACGAGGACGCCATCCACGACGCCCTGTCGCGGTCGGAGTACGTCGTCGTCGCCTGTCCGCTGAACGACCTCACGCGCGGCCTCGTCGGCGAGGCGGAGTTCGCCACGATGCCGCCGAACGCCGTCCTCGTCAACGCCGCCCGCGGCGGTATCGTCGACACCGACGCCCTCGTCTCGGCTCTCCAGTCGAACAAGATTCGCGGCGCGGCCCTCGACGTGACCGACCC
>NZ_WPCD01000276.1:0-3809 GCF_009741955.1 Halogeometricum sp. CBA1124
GTCGGAACCGCCGTCGCCGCCGTCGTCGGCGCCGTCGTGGGACTGGTCTCGACCGGGGTCAACCTGCTGCTGTTCCGTCTCAGCGGCTGGGTCGTCCCGAGCGGCGGAGACGACGCGGAACGCGCGTGAGGCGAGCGAACCGACGGCTCTCGCGGCGTCGAAGCGACCGAATCGGAAGCGGCGAGGCGCCGACTACTCCTCGATGTCGTAGTCGCCGCCGTACTTCAGGAAGAAGAACGCGAGGCCGAGCGTCGCGACCATGGTGAACGTCGTGGCGATGCCGAGCGTCTTCGCGGAGTCCGGCACCGACGGGACGTTCGACGGCGCGGGCGCGAGATGGACTCGACGACTTCGATGGTCCCGAGCATCCCGGCGGACTTGTGGGGCGCGCAGTGGTACTCGTACTCGCCGAGCGTCTCGAACGTGTGCTCGTAGGTGAAGCCCGTGTTCTCGATGGGTTCGTGGCCGGACCAGCCGGCGTCCTCGGGTTGGCTGTCCACGACGATGTTGTGGTTGTCGGACTCCCAGTTGAACGTCACCGTCGTGCCGGGCGTAATCTGGAGCGGTTCCTCCGTCCCCGGCGTGAAGACGAGGCTACCGTCCGGGCCGACGGCGACGGTCTCGCTCCCGCCGCCACCGCCGCCACCACTGCTGGTGCCGGTGCCCGTCCCCGCGGACGTGCCCGTGCTGGTTCCCGTCCCGGAACTGGTTGCGGTGCCCGTCGACGTCCCCGTCTCTTGCGCCGCGGCCGCACCGGACGCGCCGGCCGCCGCCGCCGTCCCGGCCGCAGTCGTGAGGAAGGCACGGCGGGACATCTCCGCGTTGCCGTCAGTCATGGTCGGCGCTTAGGGGTCCGCTGTAGTGAATACTTTGGTTTCGACTCGTCGTCCGGTCGCGGGAAATCGCCCGACAGGACGGGGTTCAGAGCGTGTAGTCGTGTTCGCCGGTCTCCGTGTCGAGGAAGGCGGTCAGCAGGTCGATGGTCGCGTCCACGTCTTCGACGTGCGCGCTCTCGGTGACGGTGTGGAGGTACCGGGTGGGGACGGAGATGGCGCCGACGGGTTTGGCGCCGTGAGTGTTCTGAAAGCCCGCGGTGTCGGTCCCGCCGGCGGGGAGAATCTCGTACTGGTAGGGCACGTCCTCGGCGTCGGCCACGTCGCGGAGGCGACGGTGTACCTTCGGGTTCGTGATGACGCTGCTGTCCTTGAGTTTGATGGCGGTCCCCTCACCGAGTTCGGTGACGTGGTCGCCCGCCTCGAACCCGGGCACGTCGTTCGCGACGGTCACGTCGAGGGCGACGGCGAGGTCCGGGTCGAGGTCGACGCCGAGGGCCGCCGCGCCGCGCAGACCGACCTCCTCCTGCACCGTCGCGGCGAAGTGAACCGTCACCGTGGGGTCGTCGAGACGCTTCGCTGCCTCCAGCATGGCGAACAGGCAGACCCGGTCGTCGAGCGCCTTTCCGGTGACGTGGTCGCCCATCTCGACGGTCGTCTGCTCCATCGTCACGAGGTCGCCCACGTCGACCGTCTCCGCGGCCGCGTCGCCGTCGAGGCCGAGGTCCACGTACACGTCCTTCACCTCGTCGTCCTTCTCCTTCTGCTCCTCGGTGAGCGTGTGCGGCGGCGGCGACCCGATGACGCCCGTCACGTCGCCGTCCTCGGTGTGTACCTGCACACGCTGAGCCTTCAGGATGCGCGGGTCCCAGCCACCGAGGGCGTCCAGTTGGACGAACCCCTCGTCGGTGACGTGGCGGACCATGAAGCCAATCTCGTCCATGTGGGCGGCAATCGCCACGGAGTAGTCGGAGTCGCCCTCGACGGTCCCGACGACGTTGCCCATCGCGTCCGTCCGCACCTCGTCCGCGTGCGCTTCGAGTTCCCGGCGAACCACGTCGCGGATGCGGTCTTCGTACCCCGGAACGCCACTCGTCTCGGTCAACTCCCGCAGCAACTCGAAGTCGAAGTCGTAGTCTGCCATGGTGGCATCTTTTGCCAGTCGAGACTAAAGGACTCGTGTCTCGGAACGTGTCGTGAACTGACAATCTGTTTGGAGTTGTTCCGGAACGTTTTTGCCGTGTATCTGTGCATTAGGTGGCATGGCAGACGTAGAGGCGGAACTCCGCGAGCAGTTCACCGAGGCGTTCAGTGACGCAGACTTCCCCGTCAAGAACCAGATGGACCTCGTCCCCGCACTCCCCAACGGCCCGGGGACGCGGTTCGAGGCGGGCGACGGCGAAGTGAGCTTCACGGCGATGGAGATGGCGGCCAAACTCGGCTCCCACCAGGAGTTCCCCTACGACGACGTCGAGACGCTCGTCGACGACGTCATCGCGGGGCTGAAGGCCGAGGACATGATCTGAGTTCCGGCGACCGAATCGCGGTTCGCTCGATTTTTCGACGCTCCTTTCGCCCGACGCTCCGACGAGCCACGTCTTCGTGACGGTTCCGACACACGAAGCATTACGGTTCCGCCGGCGGAACTGACTCCCATGACGCACGACATCGAGCGGTACCTGACGTCCGCAGCGCGTACGGCGCGTCGTTCGGTCCCGGCGGCGAACGGCTCTCCTTCCTCATGGACACGACGGGCGTCCCGCAGGTGTGGACGGTGGACGGACCGGGGGCGTGGCCGGAGCAGCGGACGTTCTACGACGAACGCGTCACGTTCGCCTCGTGGTCGCCCGAGAACCCCGAACTCGTCTTCGGCATGGACGAGGGCGGCAACGAACGCCAGCAACTCCTCCGCTACGACCCCACCGCCGGCGAAGTGACGAACCTCACCGCGACGCCGGACGCGAAGCACCGCTGGGGCGGGTGGAGTCACGACGGCGAGCGGTTCGCGTTCACCTCGAACCGCCGCGACGAGTCCGTCTTCGACGTGTACGTGCAGGGCCGCGAGGAGACGGGCGAGGACGCCGAGTTCGTCCACGAGGGCGACGGCTGGCTGACGCTCGGCGGGTGGTCGCCGGACGACTCCAAGCTACTGGTTGAGGAGGCGTACTCGAACTTCGACCAGGACGTGTCCGTCCTCGACCTGGAGACGGGTGAACTGACGCACCTCACGCCGCACGAGGGGACGGTCCGGTTCCAGAGCGCCGAGTGGGGACCGGACGGCGAGAACGTCTACCTCGTCTCCGACCGCGAGAGCGACACCACGGACCTCTGGCGCGTGAACGTCGAGTCCGGCGAGTTCTCGCTCGTCGCCGCGGACGACGAGTGGGAGATAGACGGCGTCGCCGTGGACCACGACTCCCGTCGCGTCGTCTACTCGACGAACGTGGACGGCTACACCGAACTCGTCGTCGGCGAACTCACCGCCCCGGACCGAATCGACGAGTACGCCGTCCCGGACCTGCCGCGGGGCGTCGCCGGCGGCGTCGCCTTCGCGCCCGACGGCGACCGGTTCGCCATCACGGTCACGCGGAGTTCCGACACGGCGAACGTCTACGTCGTCGACGCGAAGACGGGCGAGGCCGAACAGTGGACGCACGCGGCCACCGCGGGCATCCCGCGCGACACGTTCGTCGAACCCGAACTCGTCCACTACCCGACGTTCGACGGGCGCGAGATACCGGCGTTCTTCTCGGTCCCTGACGACACCGCCGACGGGGAGACGCCGGTCATCGTGGACATCCACGGCGGTCCGGAGTCCCAGCGCCGGCCGTCGTTCAACGCGGTCAAGCAGTACTTCCTCGCGAACGGCTACGCCGTCTTCGAACCGAACGTCCGCGGGTCGGCGGGCTACGGGAAGGCGTACGGTCACCTCGACGACGTGGAGAAGCGGATGGACTCGGTGGCCGACGTCCGGGC
>NZ_WPCD01000364.1:0-1347 GCF_009741955.1 Halogeometricum sp. CBA1124
GTGTCGCCGCCGTTGTTCCACACCGCAGACCCACGCCCCCAGTAGACCGTCGCGTCGCCGTCCGTCCCGGCGCCGGTCCTGAGCGTGAGTTCCGCGCCCGGTTCCAGCGTCGTGCCCGGCGGGAAGGTGTACGTCTTGCCGGCGGCGTCGGTGACGGACCACCCCGACAGGTCCACCGTCTCCGCGCCCTCGTTCCGGAAGACGACGTACTCGTCGTTCAGGTTCTCGTTGTCGTTGCCGGCGGCGTCGGGGTGGATCCGAACGACCGCTATCCGGGCGTCGGTCGCGCTGGAACCGTCGTCGGCCGTGTCGGCACCGACCGTTCCGCCGTCGGCCGTCGCACCCTCACCCGCCTCGCGTTCCGCGCACGCCCAGAGGCCGCGGCCCGCCGCGCGGGCGTCCGTCTCGGCCGCGCGGTACCGTTCACGTTCGGTAAATGTACTCTCGTACAGACGGGCGTGGCCGGCCTCGACGAGGGCGAGGTTGAACGACGCGCCGTCGACGTGGACGTACGCGAGGAGGCGGTCGTAGTAGCCGCGTCTGTCCGCCGTCTCGTCGAAGACGAGGCGGACCTCTTCGCCGGCGAGGTGCCGCCTCGCGTACGCGGAGGCGTTCTCACCCGCGGCGTCGAGACAGGCCGCCCCCGCCTCGGTGTCCGGGACGCCCTCGAACTCGCCCGGCGTGTTCGACCCGTACACCTCCGGCGTGTCGACGCCCAGGAGACGGACGGTGTCGCGCGACCCGTTCGCGTACTTCACCTTCACCGTGTCGCCGTCCACGACTTCGGTCACGATGACCCGGACGCTCGGCCCCGTTGGCGCCGCGGCGTCCGTGGCCGCACCCGCCGAACCGGTCGACTGCGGCCCGGCCGGGGCGGCACCGACGCAACCCGAGAGGACGAGGAGAACGACTGTGAACAGGACCGTTCGCGCGCGCATACCTCCTCGTTCGAACGACGACCGGATAACCGAACCGGCGTCCGTACCGACCGATACTACCCGCGATTGATGACACGTAGCTAACTAATTTTCGCAAAGCTTTAAATACTCGCTTCACCACAAACCTTATAATGGAACGCCCGAGCCGCCAGCGTCAGCGAGAGCAGGAATCGGAGCAGAACGCCGACGAGCGCGTCGCGTGCCCGGAGTGTGAGTCCACCAATATCATCACGGACGCGACCAGGGGGAGTTGGTGTGTGATGACTGCGGCTTGGTGCTGGACGAGCGCCAGATAGACCGCGGGCCGGAGTGGCGGGCGTTCGAACCACTCCGAACGCCAGTCGAAGTCCCGCGTCGGCGCTCCCATCACGGAGACGATGCACGACCGCGGCCTGACGACGACCATCGA
>NZ_WPCD01000248.1:0-4646 GCF_009741955.1 Halogeometricum sp. CBA1124
GACGTGCTCGAACGGGTCGACGCCGACTACTTCGAGACGCGGCAGGACTTCGTCGAAGCGGTACAGTCCGTCGTCGGCACCGGCCCCGTCGAGACGAAGTAGCCGCGCCGCCGAGCATTCTCGTGTCCGGGTACTCCCGCCTCCGCGATACCATCAGTCGCCTCTCGTGGCTCCAGAAGTCGCTACTGTGGGGGCTGTTTCTGAGCATTCTGTGGGGGGCGTGGACCGTCCCGACGAGCGACCTGACCTACCGCGCGTTCCGCGACGCCGTCGTCTTCCTCGTACTCCCGATGGCGCTGGCCGTCACGCACGGCCGCAACCTCGGGTGGCGGGTGAACCGGCGAGCGATACGGAACACCATCGTCGTCTCGGCCATCGTCCTCCCGTTCTACGTCGTCGGGTCGTCGCTGCCGAGCATCCGCGCGTACTACCCGATGTGGCAGACGAGTCCGGCGCTCGCGGCGTTCCTGCCGCACGCCCTCCAGCAGTTGGTCGTCGTCGTGGCCGCGGAGACGTACTACCGCGGCCTCCTCTGCGTCGCGTCGGCGAGGAGTTCGGCTTCAAGAGCGTCTTCATCAGTCCCGTCATCTACGCTTTCCATCACGTCGCAAGCCGCCGATAGAACTGGTGCTGTCTGCGCCGACGGACGTGCTGTTCGGCGCCGTCGACTACGACAGCGACTCCATCCTCCCGTCCATCGTCGCGCACGGACTGGGGCTGGGACTGCTGGACTGGTTGGTCCTGCACGACCCACTCATCCCCACGGAGACGGTGCTCGGGTGGCTTCGCTGGCTCCCGATTCCGCTCTGAGCGACGAGCCGGTCGTGTGCGCTCCGGACACTCCCATACCTTTTCCAGCGTCCGCGTCGTAGCGTCGAGCGATGACGCTTCCCATCGACCCGTCAGCCGTCAGTTCGTCCGACATCGGCGAAGAACGCGCGACCCTCCACATGGACCACGAGGAGGCCGTCGAACACGTCCGCGAGGCGTTCACCGACGCCGGGTTCGGCGTCGCCACCGAGTTCTCCGCCTCGGACATGCTCAACGAGAAAGTCGACGCCGGCCGCGACCCCTACTACGTGCTGGGGGCGTGCAACCCCAACATGGCCGACAGAGCGCTCGACGCCTCCGAGAAGAAGATGGGCGGCCTGTTCCCCTGCAACGTCGTCGTCTGGCAGGAGGAACCCGGCGTTCAGACCGTCTACCACGTGAGTATCATGCGCATCGCCCGCCTCGTCGGGATGGCGCCCGACGACGAGACGATGGCCGACATCGTCGCCGACACGGGCGAACTCGTCGACGAGGCGTTCTCGAACCTCGACGCCGCCGAGTAACGACCGACGCTTACTCTTCTTCCGTCTCCGCTCTGCGACCGATTCTGGTGACGACGACGTCGTACTCGGTGTCGGCGTCTTGGATGGAACACTCCCATCCCCCCTCGACGTCGACGCCGTTCCGATGCGCTTCTCGGACGATTCGTTCGAGGGTGATACCGAACCGTTCGCTCGTCCGTATCGAGTCGTCCGAAGAGGGCGGAGAGGTCATGGTAGTGCTGTGAAACGACATCCGGTGACCGGCGCGGAGTCTCGGACTGTCCGAAGACTCCCTGAACAGAATCGACAGGCGGGTCAGGAACGTGTCTCACAGGATGAACTATGCACGGTTAACACTATTGTAGACTTTCCAACTGTAACTTGGCATACCATGCATCTCTCCTGTCGGAGCGAGAGAACGACGGTTTATGCTACTCGAACGGCTACTACATGGTGTACCAAGCCACCAAATGATACGGCCGGGTCGGGTATCACAACTGTCGAGTTATCATGAGCGTTATCGCAGACCTTCGTATCCCCTCCTCTCAGTTCGCGCTAGGTCGGATTCTCTCGATGCGGTCGGAGACGAGTATCGAACTCGAAACGCTGGTCCCCATCGGTGAGAAGGCGGTTCCGTTCTTCTGGGTGTACGACGCCGACAAGGACCGATTTCTCGACTCGGTGCGCTCGCACGACGCCGTCGAGAGCATCACCGAAGTGGACGAACACGAGGGAAAGATTCTGTTCGGCCTCGACTGGCACAGCGCCGACGACGTCGTCTTTCGGAGCATCCACGAGAACGCCGGCCACATCCTCGAAGCGACGGGCACTACGGACACGTGGGAGTTCGAGTGCCGGTTCGAGAAGTACGAGGACTTGAACGACTTCAAGCAGTCGTGCCGCGACGCGCGAATCGACGTCGACGTACACCGTATCTACAACCCGACGAAGCCCGACGCTGGCCCGTGGTACGGCCTCACGATTCGACAGCGAGAGACGCTCTTCTTGGCCGTCGAGGAGGGGTACTACGACATTCCGCGTCGAATCACCACGGTCGAACTCGCCGACAGACTGGGCGTCTCCGACCAGGCGGTGACCGAACGCCTGCGGCGGGCCATCGTCACCCTGGTGACGAACGCACTGCTGGAAGTGGAGTCGAAGTAAAACACGGCGCTCGGGGGCGCGTCGTCACGCGAAGACGGCGTCGATGATTCGACCGACGGTCGCGGCCGAATCGTTCAGTCGAAGCATCTCCCCGGTCGTCGAGTACTGAACGAGGTCGGCGTCGACCAGTTTCGGAAGATGGACGTGGTGGAACGACGAGCGTATCTGCCTGTGCTGTTCGTCGCTGATATCGTCGCGTGGAACCTCTAACTCCCTGACCGCTACTTCCGTGACGAGTTCGGACAGTGTCATCGGCCTATCGAACTCCTTCAGAACGACGAGAGTGGTGAGTCGGCGTCGTTGTGAAAGGATGCCGAACTCCTGAGAGAGGTCGTCCATCTCGATTCGAGGGACGCCCTCCGCGCACATATTCTCACGCCATGGTGCACCATGATGTTGACGTGGCACCACAATTGCAACCAGTCACAGTCGTTCCGCGATTCGTTCGAGCGACTCCGCCATCCGGTTCGTGTCCTGTCGAATCTTGTAGATGTAGTAGACCACCACGAGGACGGCGACGACGGGGATGAGTCCGAACAGGCCGTACACGAGGAACAGAATCAGTATCTCGACACCGCCGGGCACGCCGAACTGGAGGACGAACGGGACCATACGGGAGGGGACGACGGGCGGCGGGAAAACTGTTGGTGGTCCGAAACGTCACGAGAAGTCGCCGAGGTTCGTCTGCAGACCCGAGGCCATCGTGGACTTCCGGCGCAAGTCGCCGAGAGAAACCGGGAGGTACTCCGTCACCTGCCGGACGGCGGCGGCGAACGTCTCCGCCTCGGCGCGTTCGCCGTCGAAGGCGTCTCTGATCGACTCGCGAACCTGCCAGACGCCGACCGGCCCCCAGTAGTCGTCGGAGACGTGGCGGAGGACGAGTACCTTCGCCTGTCGCCCCCGCCCGTCGAGATGCTCCAACACGCCGAGTCGGGAGGCGTGGTACGCGCCTGCCGTCTCCTCGACGTAGCCCGTCCGCCCCTCGAACCCCTCGCCGTCGGCGGCCAGATACATCCCCGCCGCCGGGTCGGGGTTCCAGACGCTGCCCGGCGCCTTCATCTCGACCAACTCGAACTCCCAGTCGCCGGGCGCGAGAATCACCCAGAAGGCGTTGCCGAGGAACTCGTTGCGGTGAATCTCGACGGCGTCGACGCTCGGGTTCGTCCGGATGCGTCCCCGGAGGAACTGCCCCACCGTGTCGTCCACGGCGGTGATGGACCACCGCGTGGGGACGAGACGGCGGTTCTCGCCGCGTCCGAGTGCGCCGGCCGAGAGGATGGTGTTGATGTCGTACACGTCGAACCCGCGCCGGTACAGGTAGTTCATCGCGCCCTGCGCGTTCCAGTCGTCGTCCTCCAGCGTCTTCTGGACGGGCCGGGGGACGTGCGGGTTCTCCGCCAGGTCCGCCGACTGGGCGCGCGCGCGGGCCGACGGGCGTGCCCACGTCGTCGGGACTCACGTCGAAGTCCACGTCCGGGCGGCCGTCCAGCCCGATTTCGACGCTCACCGGCCGGTCGGCGATGGCGACTTCGCGCTGGACGCCGAGGAAGCCGTCCCACGCGTCGTCGACGTTCTGCACCTCAGTCGGTCGGTTGGAGTTCAGGAGACTCGTCCGACGCTGAAACACGTCGCCGATGGAGACGCCCTCCTCGTACCACCCGGCGGACGTCTCGAACTTCGCGGCGTCCTCCTCGCGGCCGACGGGCGAGAGGATGCCCGTCGAGACGTTCGGGTAGTTCGACCGGCCGACGAAGATGGACGGGGAGACGCTCCCGAACAGCGAGTCGCCCTGTACCGTCTCCTCGAACCGGTTCTGGAACGTCTCCAGGTGGTCGAGGACGTCGTAGGACTTCTCCTGGGCGAGGCGGCGACGCTTCGCGCGGTCGGACTCCGCCGCGATGTCCATGTACTCGTCGAGGCGCATCTACTCGTCGGAGGTAGCGACGGGAGTCGCTTGAACCTGTCGCGGACGCGCCGAACGACGGCGACGCGACCGTTCGGCGTCGGTGCGCGTCGGAGACCGGCCAGAGAGAAAACGGGGCAACGGAGAGACGCGGAGAACGGAGAGGCGCGGAGAACGGAGAGACGCGGAGAACGCGAGCGGTGTTCGAACGGCGTCGGTCAGCCGTGGATGCCCATCGCTTCGATCTGTTCCTGATACCGGTTTCG
>NZ_WPCD01000284.1:0-3415 GCF_009741955.1 Halogeometricum sp. CBA1124
GGTCACGTCGTCGCCGACGGCGATGCCGCACTTCATCGCCCCCTCCTCGCGGATGGAGGTGACGAGGTCGCGCGTGTCGATGTGGTCGATGGCGGGCACGTCCTCCGAGTCGAGCCACTCGACCACGTCGTCGGTGAACTCGCGGGCGATACCGGCGCGCGGGTGGACGCGGTCCGATTCGAATCGCTCGTCTCGGACGCCGTAGTTCCCGATGAGCGGGTACGAGAACGTCAGGACCTGCTCCTCGTAGGAGGGGTCCGTGAGGCTCTCTTCGTAGCCCGTGTACGCGGTCGTGAACACCAGTTCGCCACGTGTGCGCCCCGGAACGCGACCGCGCGCTTCGAGGACGCGGCCGTCTTCCAGAGCCAGATAGGCGTCCGACATTACGAGAAACACACGGAATCTGGGGGTATAAATGTTGCTTTCGTAGTTGAGTTACGAATTTCGTAATCGGTAAGTCGCCGCAGGGGAGAGAGGGAACATGGACGACCTGGACCGAGAGATTCTCGACATCCTCCGGCGGGACGCTCGAACTCCCTACACGGAGATCGCAGAACAGGTCGGCACCTCCGAGGGGACGGTCCGCAACCGCGTCGAGCGTCTGATGAGCGACGGCGTCATCGAACGGTTCACCATCGCCACCCGCACGGGGAACATCAAGGCGATGATCGAGGTGTCGGTGAAGGTGGACGTGGACACGACGGAGATATCCGACCGGATGGCCGAGTGGGACCAGGTCGACTTCGTCTGGCAGGTGTCGGGCGAGGAGGACGTCGTCCTCGTCGTCGACGCCGCCGACACGCGCGCGGTGAACGAACTCATCACGCAGGCGCGCGAGTTGGACGAGGTCAAGAGCACGAAGACGCGCCTCATCCTCGACGAACGACTCGGCCGGAACCCGTAGGACCGGTCGGCGTCCCCGTTCCACCGCCCGACCGGTCCGTCCCTCCTACGCGTCGTCCACTCGCTGTGAGACGTCGTCGGTGTCGAACCCCTTCGCCGCGTGGACTCGCGTGTACGCCCTGTCAACCGTCCGCTCGAATCGGTTGAGGTTCACGACCGGTTCGACCCGGCCGTCGCGGATGGCGTCCGCGACGGCGCTGGGCGTCAGTTCGTCGGCGTGGACGAGCGTGTACGCTCGGCCCACCTCGACGGGGTAGTGGGCGTCGCTCCCGCCGGTCAGCGGGACGCCCATCTCCGCCGCGAGCGTTCGCGTCTGTTCGACGTGTTCGGTGTTCTTGCCGTTCAGTTCGAGGGCGTCGAAGTCGGCGTCGGCGTCCTTGAGTTCGCTGTTTCGGAACGGGTGCGCGACGACGGCGGCGCAGTCACGTTCGTGGGCGAGTTCGACGGCCTCCTGTGGCGTCAACTCGCCCGGTTCCGTCCGACTCGGCGGGTCGGGTCCGACGACGAGGAGGTGCCCCTCCGTCGTCGTCACCTCGATGCCCGGAATCGTCGGGAGTCGGCGCTCCGCGGCGTACGTGTAGTCGTGGTTCGTCACCGCGATGCCGTCGAGTCCGCGCAGACGCGCGACGGCGGTGGACAGAGAGAGGCCGATGGGGTCGAACCGGGTCGGTCCGCCCGGCGACCAGTGGAAGAAGCGAGAGTGGGTGTGGAGATCGAGGGCGAACACAGACGCTCCGAGGGGTCGGTACGGCTTTGTTCTTCTGCCCCCACTCCCAGTCGTGGCCCGCCGTATCCTCGTCCTGAACCCTCGAAGCGGAGACGGCAAGCAGAGCCACCGCGCGAGGCGGCTCGCCGTCGAACGCGGCTACGACGTCCGCGAGAGCGAACGGGCGGGCGACACGGTCGACATCGCTCGCGAGGCGGCAGTCGGGGAGGCGTCGCTCGTCGCGGCCTGCGGCGGGGACGGCACGGTGAACGAAGTCGTCCGCGGCGTGGACGAAGCGGGGCGGTTGGCGGAGACGACGCTGGGCATCGTCCCCACGGGCACGGGAAACGACTTCGCGGACAACCTCGGCGTCCGCGGCGTCGCCCACGCTTTCGAGGTGCTCGAATCGGGACGGGAGCGGTCGCTGGACCTCGGGAGCGTCCGGTGGACGGCCGCGGCGTCCTCGGCGGGGCTCTCGGACGCGCCGCGACGACCGTTCGTGAACTCGTGCGTCTTCGGACTCACCGCCGAGGCGAGTGCGCGGACGACGCGCGAGGCGAAGCGTCGCTTGGGCGTCGTCGCTACGTCCTCTCGACGCTTCAGGGGAAGCGGACGTTCGAGGGACTGCGGCTGGAGGTGCGGGCCGGTCCCCGGAACGACCCGGTGTGGACCGGCGACGCGCTGATGCTGTTGGTCGGCAACGGGCGACGCTTCCCGGGCGAACGACTCCAGCAGGCGAACATGGAGGACGGGCTGTTGAACGTCGTCGTCGTCAAGAACCGCCCCGCGTTGGACTACCTGACGACGGGCGCGGCGGACAGACTCCTGCGGCGCGGGGCGTCGCACCTGACGCACCTGCGAGTGAGCCACCTCGAAGTGGACGCCGGGGCGGCCCGACAGGTCAGCCTCGACGGCGAACTCGTGGAGGCGAGGCACCTTCGCGCGGACGCCGCCCGGGAGCGATGCGGTTCCGCGTCGCGAGGGATACGACCCGTCGCCGCCGGACCCGACCGACGCCGCGTGAACTGCCGCGCATCGAAGACTCCTTGACCCACCTCGCCGATGTCTACTGTATGAGTACGGACGAGGGCGGGAGTTCCGCCGCCGACGCGGAGGGCGAACTCCACAAGAACGCCGCGCAGGACGTCATCGCCGTCGACGCCGACGACAACGAGACGGGACTGGTCAACCGACTGGAGGCCCACACCGGTCACGGGACGCGCCACCGCGCGTTCACCTGTCTCGTCTTCGACGAGGAGGGGCGTCTGCTCCTCGCCCAACGCGCGCCCAACAAGCGCCTGTGGGACACCCACTGGGACGGCACCGTCGCCTCCCACCCCGTGCAGGGGCAGAGTCAGGAGGAGGCGACGGAACAGCGACTCGAAGAGGAACTGGGCATCACGCCCGACCAGTACGGCGACCTGCGGGTCACCGACCGGTTCGAGTACAAGCGCTACTACGAGAACGCCGGTCTGGAGTGGGAGGTCTGTGCCGTCCTGAAGGTGACGCTCGAGGACACGACGCTGAACCCCGACGAGGAGGAGATAGCGGGCCTGCTGTGGGTCGACTACGAACACCTCCACGAACACCCGCAGTGGTACCGCCAACTGCGCCTGTGCCCGTGGTTCGAGATAGCGATGCGCCGTGACTTCGAGGACGGAGAGTAGTCTCGTCCTCGAACGAGGCGTCGCCGAGTCGATTCTCGGCCACGCCCGCGAGGGCGCGGCGACCACGCCCCCCGAGGAAGTCTGCGGCGTCCTCGGCGGCCGTCGCGCCGACCGGGGGGGCCCTGCTCGGAAAGCTGCT
>NZ_WPCD01000308.1:0-2597 GCF_009741955.1 Halogeometricum sp. CBA1124
GCGCGCTCCGGGTCGTCTCGGGGTGGCTGACGAGGCCGGTGACCGACCCGACGCCCCCGGCGTCGGGTTCGTGGTCGACGCGGGTCATCGACTCCGCGACTTCCCGGCCGTACACCGAGAGCACCGTCGCTTCGAGACTGCCGCGGCCCTCGGTGGCGAACACCTCCCGGTCGTCGTGTTCTAAGGAGATTGCCACGTCGGGGTTGGCGAGGGCGTACTGCGTGACGACGGTGTTCACGTGGTCGAACTCCGTCGCCGTCGTCTTCAGGAACTTCCGGCGCGCGGGCGTGTTGAAGAACAGGTCGTCGACTTCGACGACGGTGCCCTCGGGACACCCCGCGGGGCGCACGTCGGTCACCTCGCCGCCCTCGACGCGGAGTTCCGTCCCCGCCTCGTCGCCGCCCCGCGGTTTCGACCGGACGGTGAGGCGCGAGACGGCCCCGATGGTGTGGAGCGCTTCGCCCCTGAACCCGAGGGTGCCGACGCCGGCCTCTAAGTCCTCGATGTCGGAAATCTTGCTCGTCGTGTGCTCGTCGACGGCCATCCGGACGGCGTCGCGGTCCATGCCGACGCCGTCGTCTCGGACGCGGACGCCCTCCGTGCCGCCGGCGTCGACGGCGACGGAGACGCGGTTCGCGTCGGCGTCGAGGCCGTTCTCCACGAGTTCCTTGACGACGGAGGCGGGTCGTTCGACCACCTCGCCCGCGGCTATCTGGCGTATCGTCCGGTCGTCGAGGGCGCGGATCGTCGGCCGGTCGCCGCCGCTCACTCCTCGTGCACCTCCCGCGCGTTGTTCACCGCCCTCCCCTGCGGGCCGCTCAGCCGTTGCTCGGCCCGCCCCGGCGGGAGCCACTCGTACTCGACGTGTTCGTGGCTCAGCGACACCGCCCGCTCGGTCACCCGCCCGTAGTAGTAGACGCCGAACCGCCCGTTGTCGTCGTCGTTCCGCCACGCGGTGGCGTGGACCGGGTGGCCGAGGTCGACCGCCAGTCCCGTCTCCTCGACTATCTCGCGCTGGACGCCCTCGGTGGCGTCCTCTTCGGCCCCGAGTCGGCCGCCGGGGAGTTCCCACCCTTCGTCCGTCGTCCGCTGCACGACGAGTACGTCACCGCTCGGCGCGAACAGCACGCCGCGGAGACTCACCGTCGCCCGGAGTGGTTTCTCAGTCATTGTCCAACAGTTGGCGTTGCGGCTCTTGTACCTTCGCCATGTTCTCGGCCCGACGCAGCCACGACGCGCGAACTGCGACCCCTCACTCCGAGACGCCACCGGAGCGTTTCACCCCGATATCGCCCGCAGTCATCGGATACTTGAACGCGTGTCCGATAGGGGGTGTAATGGCAGATGACCACGGTGGCCTCGAACACGTCCGCGACAACGTCGACGGCCATCCGATGGTGAGCCTCCTCTCGTACGCCCGGACGTACTGGGTCCGGCTGACGCTCGGCGTGGCCGCCGCCTTCCTCACCCGATTCGCCCGGCTCGTCCCGCCGGTCGTCGTCGCCGCCGCCATCGACCGGGCCATCCGGCAGTCGGGAGAGACGGGTCTGTTGACGGACGTGGGACTGCTCCCGGCCGAACGGGTGGCGGGACAGGCGGCGCGACTCGCGCTCCTCGAACAACTCGTCCTCATCGCCGTCCTCGCGTACCTCCTCCGGTCGGCCGCCCGCTTCGTCTCGCGCTACCTCCTGCAGGCGACCGCACAGAAGGTTCAGCGCGACCTCAGGGACGACACGTACGACCACCTGCAACGCCTCTCGATGTCCTTCTTCGCCGACCACCAGACGGGCGGGCTGATGTCCATCCTCAACAGCGACATCAACCGGCTGGAGCAGTTCCTCAACACCGAGTTCCGCCAGTTCATCCGCGTCGTCGCCACCGTCGGCGGCATCGGCGTCATCCTGTGGACGTACTCGCCGAAACTCGCCCTCGTCGCGCTGGCTCCGGTGCCGATAATCGGGCTGGCCAGCGGGCAGTTCCTCACGTGGATCGAACCGCGGTACAAGTCCATCCGCGAGACGGTCGCACGACTGAACACCCGACTTGAGAACAACCTCGGGGGCGCGGCCGTCATCAAGTCGTTCGACCGCTACGGCTTCGAGCGCGACCGGGTCGCCGAACAGAGCGAGGCGTACCACGACGAGAAAGTGGCCGCGCTCCGCATCCGCCGGGGGTTCTTCGCGGCGCTCAGGATGCTCACCGGCGTCGTCTTCGTCGCCGTGCTGTACGTCGGCGGCACCGACATCATCGCCGGCACGCCCGGCGAGAACGGCGTGCTGACGCTGGGCGGGTTCACACTCTTTTTCCTCCTGCTCCGCCGGCTCTACTCGCCGATGCGCCGCGTCGGCAAGTCCGCGAACAAGTACCAGCTCGCGATGTCCAGCGCCGAACGCGTGTTCGGGCTCCTCGGCCGCGACCCGGAGATAACCAGCCCGACGCCGGCACACCGGCCCGAGACGGTCGACGGCGACGTGTGCTTCGACGACGTGACGTTCTCCTACGGCGACCGCGAACCGGTCGTCCGGAACGTCTCGCTGGACGTACCCGCGGGGTCGACCGTCGGACTCGCCGGGGCGACCGGCGCGGGGAAGTCGACG
>NZ_WPCD01000185.1:0-7194 GCF_009741955.1 Halogeometricum sp. CBA1124
CTTTCGCGTCGGCGACGTGCGGTTCGTCGATGGGGCGACCGATCTGCGAGAGCAGACGCACCTGCAGGTCGCGGATGCCGTCCACGTCGGCGACGACGGCCTCGGCGATGTCCGTCGAGAGGAGGTTGTATATCTTCCCGATGTGATTGACGGGGTTCTTCCCGGACGTCGCCTCCATGCTCATCGGGCGGTTGGGCGTGATGAGGCCGTTCGCGCGGTTGCCGCGCCCGACGGACCCGTCGTCGCCCATCTCTGCGCTCGTGCCCGTGACGGTGAGGTAGATGGACCCTTCGTCGTAGTCGTCGGCGGTGTTCACGTCCACGTTCACCGCGCGGTCGGTGTGTTTGGTGGCGACGTCGGAGACGTAGCCCCGGACGTGTTCGACGGCGTCTTTGTACTCCGCCAGCGTGTCGATGTGGCTGTCGACCATCGCGGCGGCGACGGTGATGTCTATCTGGTCGTCCTCGCGCTTGCCCATCACCTTCACGTCCGGCCCGAGGTAGGGGTGTCGCTCGGCGTACGGCCCGTTCAGTTGCCGTTCGACGTCGAGGACGATGCTCTCGGTCTCCGTCAGGGGGGCGTGGCCGACGCCGAACGACGTGTCGTTCGACATCGGAATCTGGGCCGTCTCCTCGCCGAAGACGTCCTGCAGGTCGCCGGACCCCTCGCCGAGTTTCACGTCCACGATGACGTCCGTCCCGAACTCCAGTTCGGGGATGTTCTCCCGGAGGTAGTCGCGGGCGGCCTTCAGGGCGACGGCGTCGACGGGGAGTTTCTTCCCGTCGTACTTCTTGGTCGCGCGCCCGACGAGGAGGATGTAGATGGGTTCGATGACCTCGCCGCCGCCGTAGGCGGGCGAGGACTCGCCGGCGACGAGTTGGGTCTCGTCGGTGTTGTAGTGGAGGACTTTACCGACCCGGTCGAGGTAGAGGTTCGAGAGGGCGCGGGAGACGCTCTCTGCGATGCCGTCGGCGATAGAGTCGGGGTGGCCGATGCCCTTTCGCTCGACGATTTCGACGCTCTGGTCTTCGACGGCCAGTCGCTCGACCGCCTCGATTTTGATGTTCCGCTCGGTCATTGACTGCCCCTCGGACCCACTCGGTGCTATAACTTGCGGAAAACATCGGCCACCGAAGTATTACTGTGGGGCATTCCCCCGCCGCGATGCGGCTCACTCGTCGAGGAGAAGGCCGAGGTAGGAGGTTCGAATCTGGTCGTCCGGGTCGAGGCCGAGGTCACGGAGGACGGCGAACGCGCCGTCGCGCGCGGCGTCTATCTCGTCTTCGGACTGCGCCGCTGTCTCGACTTCCACGAACTCGCCGAGGTCCGTCACCGCATCCAGCGTGACGGTGTAGCCGTCGAGGCGGTAGAAGTCGCGCTCTTTCTCCACCGTCGCGACGGGTTCGAAGCCGAGTCCCGAGAGAACGCCGTCGGCGCTCTCGTCGTCGCCGACGACCGTCTCGTGTTCGGTGCGCGTCTTCGAGTCGGCGTCGACGCGCGGTCCCTTGTAGGTGAGTTTCGTCGTCGTCTCCGACCCGTCGCCCTCGTCGGGGTCAGTCGTCCCGCCGGAGTACCGCGTCTCGCGGCGGACGCGAAGCGCCTCGTCCGTCTCCGCGAAGTCGCGGTGCGGCGCGCCGTAGTACGTGTCACGCTGCGTGACGCTCGATTCGTGGGCCGCGCCCGCGTCGGCGAGTCGTTCGCGGACCGCCTCGTGGTCGGCGGGGAGTTTGACCTCGACTTCGTACATGTACGCAGGCTTTCCGCGCCCGACCAAAAGGTGTGCGCTCTGCCGTCGGCGGCGGCCGTTCGACCCGCCCCGCGCCTCCTGTCGAGCCGGTCCCGATTCTCATCATCTTACAAATGTAATCATTTATCATCTGCTACACTCTATCGTGACAAGTGATACCATGAGTGGAGAACTCACGGAACGAGAGTCAGTCGGCGTCGAGGAGACGCTGGAGTCGTTCGAGATACCGATAACGAGGAACGTCGTCATCGTCGCGATGCTCGGCGGCTTCGCCGGGACGGTACTGATGCTGCCGGTACTGGTCGGCGTCCCGGGGCTGTTGGGGCTGTTCCAGACCGAACCGATAACCCAGTTCGCCGGGTTCGCGGGCTTCTTCGGCCTCGAACCGACGCTGGCGCTCGGCGTCCTCCTGTTCGGGTTGGGGGGCACCATCGTCCTGCCGTTGACGTTCCTCGTCCTCGGCGCGTTCCTCCCGCCGGCGGAACCGCGGTACCTCCGCGGCGCGACGTTCGCGACGTTCTTCTGGACGGGGTTCGTCCCAGCCTTCTGGCCCGACGCGGCAGCCGTCACCGTCGTCGTCTTCCTCCTCTTCTCGCTCCTCGCACACTGGGTGTACGGACTGACGCTCGGTGTGGTCCTCCACCGAACGACCGGCATCCCGCAGCATCAGGTCTGACCGCGCGCTCGGTTCTCCTCGTTCCGTCTTCGCTCTCGGCCGCCCCTCGATAGCGGCCGGTCCGGCGTCGTCCGGGCCGGTCGCCACGCAATAGATAAATACGATTAATAATAATTATCGACAAGAGTTCACATGTACCACGGTACCGCGGGTGACGCCGTCCCGGTCCTCTTGCAGTCGGGGTTGGTTCCCCGGGGGACACGCGCGTACGTGTTCAGGAGCATCTACGAGGTGTTCCTGCTCCTCGGGGCGGTCGTCGCCGTCGCCGTCATCGGCTACATGCTGTACAACGCGTACAAGTACCGCGCCGGAAACGGATACGACGCGGACGTGGACCGCCCCGTCCTCGGCGAACTCCCGACGGGCGGCGGCGGGGGGAAGAAACTGTTCACCTCCTTCCTCCTGAGTACCATCGTCGTCATCTCGCTCGTCTCGTGGACGTACGGCACCCTCCTGTTCGTCGAGGAGGGGCCGCAGGCCGACGACACGATGGAGGTCGAAGTCGAGGGCTACCAGTTCGGCTGGCGGTTCACCTACCCGAACGGCCACACCACTGACGGCGTCCTGCGGGTGCCGGAGAACCGGTCCGTCCGACTCGTCGTCACCTCCGACGACGTGTTCCACAACTTCGGTATCCCCGAGTTGCGCGTGAAGACGGACGCCATCCCCGGTCAGGAGACGGAGACGTGGTTCCGCGCGAACGAGACGGGCACCTACACCGCGCAGTGTTACGAACTCTGCGGGGCCGGCCACTCGTTCATGACGGCGGACGTCGTCGTGATGGAACCCGAGGAGTACGAATCGTGGTACGCGAGTACCGAACGGAACGCCAGCGCTGAGAACGACACCACGGAGGCCGGAGCATGAGCCACGACGACCGGACCGACGACACCGACGACCGACGGACCGACACGAAGTACCACCCCGACGGCGACGACGCGACCGAACCGGCGTCCGACGCGGACCGCCGCGGCGACGGCGGCCACCGGTCGGACGGGGGGACGGCCGTCGGGAGCGAACTGACCGTCCCCGCGACGACGGACGACTACCCGGCCGAGGAGGAGTCGGGGTTCCCCGGCATGGGGACGATTCGCCGGTGGTTCGTCACGACCAACCACAAGGACGTCGGCATCCTCTACATCGTCACGTCGCTGTTCTTCCTCGTCCTCGGCGGCGTCCTCGCGTGGTTGCTCCGCGTCCAACTGTGGGCGCCGCGGACGCCGACGACGACGGTGCTCGAACCGCTGGCGTACAATCAGGCCGTCTCCGCGCACGGGCTCATCATGGTGTTCTGGTTCCTCTCGCCGTTCGCGTTCGGCTTCGCCAACTACGTCGTCCCCCTCCAGATTGGAGCGAAGGACCTCGCGTTCCCCCGTCTGAACGCGCTGTCGTACTGGCTCTACCTGTTCTCGGGCATCCTGTTCGGCGTCTCCTTCTTCCAGGGCGGTACGTTCGCCGGCGGGTGGACGATGTACGCGCCGTTGAACGTCCCCACGTTCACGCCGGACGTGGGGGCGAGCACGGCGGTGTTGGCGCTCGTCCTGTTCGTCGCCAGCGTCACCGTCTCGTCGGTGAACTTCCTCACCTCGATGCACACGATGCGGGCGGAGGGGTTGACGCTCAGGCGGTTGCCCCTGTTCACGTGGTCCATCCTGCTCACCGTCTGGATGATGCTGTTCGCGTTCGCCGCCCTACTGGCGGCGCTCATCATCCTCTCGTCGGACCGACTGCTCGGGACCGCCTACTTCGCGCTGGAGTCGCCTGCCGGGTCGATGCTGTGGGCGCACCTGTTCTGGTTCTTCGGCCACCCCGAGGTGTACATCGTCTTCTTCCCCGCCCTCGGCGTGATGGCGGAGGTGTTCCAGACGTTCACCGGTCGGCGCATCGTCGGGCGCAAGTGGTTCATCGCGGCGATGGTGCTCGTCGCCCTGCAGAGCTTCGTCGTCTGGATGCACCACATGTTCCTGACGACCATCAACCTCCAGATAAAGACGCTGTTCATGATAACCACCATCGGCATCTCGCTGCCGTTCGACCTGATGGTGTTCGCGCTCATCTACACGATGCTGAAGGGGAAGATACGCTTCACCACGCCGTTCCTGTTCGTGTTCGGCGCGCTGTTGCTGTTCATCATCGGGGGAATCACGGGCGTCTTCCTCGGGGCCATCGTCTTGGACTACGAGTTCCGCGGTACCTACTGGGTGGTCGCACACTTCCACTACGTGATGGTCGGCGGGGTGACGGCGCTGGTCGGCGGCCTCTACTACTGGTTCCCGAAGATAACGGGCCGGATGTACGACGAGTTCCTCGGGAAACTCCACTTCGGAATCTACTTCGTCGGCTTCAACCTGCTCTACTTCCCGCTGTTCGTCGCGTGGGAGACGCCTCGCCGCGTGTTCGACTACTCCGCCGGCCTCCAGATATGGCACCAACTCGCCACCGTCGGCGCGTTCGTCCTCGGCCTCTCGTTCGTCGTGATGTTCTACAACCTGACGAAGAGCGCGTTCTCCGGCGAACCCGTCGGCGACTGTCCCTGGGAGTTCGCGACGACGGCGGAGTGGGCCGTCCCCTCGCCGCCGCCGTTGGAGAACTTCCCCGGACTGCCGACGTATCGCGACGGGTCGCTCCGCTTCCGCGGCGAGTCGTCGGCGGCGACGGACGGCGGTGAGGCCGAAGCGGCGACGGACGGTGGAGAGACTGCGACGGACGGCGGTGAGACGACCACCGACGAGTCCCGAGCCTCGTCGGACGTCGGTCCGACGGCGGCGCGCGACGGCGACGGCGACGCCGCCGGACGCCCACCACGACGAAGAACACGCGAGTCACGCCAGCATCTGGCCGTTCGTCGTCGGCCTCGGCGTCTTCTTCCTGTTCATCGGGCTCTCGGGCCTCCGCGACGCCGCCTTCCCGGAGGGTGCGATGGGGAGCGTCTACCTCGGGGCCACCGTCCTCGGCGGCACCGTCACCCTCGGGTCGCTCGTCTTCATGGCGCTGGAACCGTTCCACGGCCCCGAACTCGTCGAGGGCGAGGCGTGGCCGTTCGGGGGACTGGAGTACGGCAAGGTGGGGATGTGGATATTCCTCGCCAGCGACGTGGTGCTGTTCGGCGGGTTCGTCGGCGCGTACGTCTTCACGCGCGTCGCGTTCGGGTGGACGGCGTGGGAGCCGATTCCCTCGAATCCCGTGCCCGGACTGGTGAACACCTACCTGCTCCTGACGAGCAGTTTCACCGTCGTGTTGGCCCTCGTCGCCGCGGAGAAGCGGAGTCGGTGGGGGGTGGTCGCCAGCCTCGTCACGACGTTCGTCCTCGGCGTGGGCTTCCTCGTCAACAAGGGCATCGAGTGGAACCACCTGTTCCACGAGGGACTGGGCCTCTCGACGAACATCCGCGCGTCGACGTTCTTCCTCACGACGGGCCTGCACGCCGCGCACGTCGTCGTGGGGCTAATCGTGACGCTGTACCTCGTCGCGCGCGCTGGCGGGGGGCGTACCTCGACGACGCCAGTTCGGTGGAGTACTTCGGGCTCTACTGGCACTTCGTGGACATCGTCTGGCTGTTCCTGTTCCCCCTGTTCTACATCCTGTGAGGTGACAATACATGAACACGAAACTGTACACGGCAATCTACGTGGTGTTGTTCGTCTCGGCGACGATTCAGGTGCTGGTCGAGTTCGCCGGGTTCGCGTACTGGACGGCGTTCGGTCTCATCATGGTGCTGTCGGCGATGAAGGCGGTGCTCGTCGCCGCCTACTTCCAGCACCTGCGGTGGGAACCACGCTCTCTCACGTATCTCGTCGGTATCGGCCTCGCCGCGGCGTTGGCGCTCACGTTCGCGGCGTCGTACTCCATCCTGTGACCATGACCGCGAACGCCCGGACGCGACGGAGCCGATTCGACCGGACGGCCCTCGGATACGCCCTCCTGTTCTCGGTGCCGATGGCCGTCGGTATCACCGTGATGATGCTGAAGGTGGTGGGCGGACCGCTCTCGACGCCTCTCGTCTTCGGCCCCGGACTCGCCGTCGCCGTGGCCGTCTTCGTCCTCGTCGCCGTCGCCGCCACGGGCGGGGAGCCGGAGTAGCGCTTTTGTAGTTACGGGGTAACACACCACACAGACATGGACGGAGAGTCACTCACGGTCGGCACGTCGATGGCCCTCACCTGCGCCGGACTCGTGGTCCTCCTCTACGGCGAGTACGCCGGGTTCACGGAGACGGCCGTTCCGGTGGGCGGCGTCGTCGCCCTCGCCGGCGTCGGTATCCTCACCGCGCACGTCGCGCGCCTGCCGGACCCCGAGGACGGCGAGACTGGTCACTGAGGCGGGCATCAGCCGGCGATGCTGAAGCCGACGATGCCGAGGATGACGAACGCGGCGTAGACGCTTCCGAGCGCCGCGACCACCTTCAGGTGGTAGAGGAACAGGTCGTCCTCCTCCTCCTCGCGCGCGGCCTCGTAGGCGGCCCGGTCCGCGGGCGTCCACTCGTCGGCGTGCGCCTCGCCGACGTGGAGGACGCGGAGCCGGTCGGTTCGGAACGGTCGCTCGCAGTACGGACAGGTCGAGACGGGCGTCTCGTCCGGTTCGAGGGCGGTTTCGGGCTGTATCTGTGTCTGGTTCATGGTTCTCGTTCAGGTCAGCGACTGCGCGACGGGTTGGGCGACGACCCAGAGGCTGGTCACGGTGTAGGCGACGGTGACGGCGACGAACGGGTACTGGCTCCGGGAGCGGTTGGAGTCGGCCGGGGAACGACGTCGGAACGACCGCGCGTGCGCCA
>NZ_WPCD01000195.1:0-6800 GCF_009741955.1 Halogeometricum sp. CBA1124
TCGCGGGCGTCCGCGCACGGAGTCGTCGGGCGACGACGCTGACGCACGTTCGTGTTCATCAGGTCGTCCGCGCGGACGACGCTCCCCTCCGCCTCGTCGAGTGCGTTGACGATGCGCCGGAGGGTGGAGAGGCGCGGGTCCACGTCGCCGCCTTCGATTCGCGCGATGAGTGGCTGGGAGCGCCCGCCATCTCGGCGAGCGTGCTCTGCGTGAGGTCGAGTTCTTTCCGCCGTTCCCGGAGGTCGTGCGGGGTCGGGAGTTCCATACTCCTCGATAACCGCAGGTTATATGAAAAAGGTTCCGGACGGTCAGGCCGCGGCGTCTTCCTCGTCGGCTTCCGTCTCGACGACGTCGATGACCGACAGCGGAACGTCGCGAAGCGCGCCGCCGACTTCGCTCTTGGCGATGCGGGAGGCGTGCTTCTCGCCGTCGGCGTTGAACACGTCGATTTCGAGCAGAAGCCCGACGAGCGCCGTGTCCGCGGCGATGAACGCAGAGTCGAACGGTTCGCCGCAGGCGGGACAGCCGGTGACGCCGACTTCCACCTCGACGTACTCCTTGTCCTTCTCGTTCAGTCGCTTGCCCGCCTCGCTGACCGCGACACCGATGGCGTCGTCGATGTCCTCGACGTCGCGGACTAGCCACGCGGCCTCCATCGCGACGAGATAGTTGCTCATACCGTCCAGTAGCGCCACGGGGTTTCGTGTCTTGTGGTTCGTCCGGCCCCGTGACAACCACAGTTATTCATCAAAGATGATGATATTCTTCCGCGTACGGAACGGAAATCTACGCCATAAGTTATACAGACGAGGGGGAACTGGGACCGGATTCCTACGCCGTGAGCGGCGCCGAGACCAGTCGAGTTGTCACCGAAACAACTCCAGTTTAATCGGCAGACAGCGTCGGGGTATTCGAATCGGAGCGGTCGTAACGTATATATACACCCGGCTCGCCCGCTCAGCTAACGCGATGCTCAACGCGATGCACCGGTCAGTCACGTTCGCCCTCTACCAGTTCACCCTGGCACTCGGCATCCTGCTCATGCCGGTCGCCCTTCTCGCACGTCGGGCAGGCCTCCACCTGCCGGTCGACCGGGCGGTCGAAGCCACGGGTGCAGCGTACGAACGCGCGGGTGGGAACGCACGGACGAACTGACGCCTCCTCGCGGTCCGTTTTTTTCACGCCCCCCGAGCGACCGCGTCGTCGACAGTCACTTCGGCGGTACCGAGGCGCTACGGGGCCGCTATACGCGGAACGGGCAACAGCAGGGGGGAAGGGTGGCATTTATCAGCGCCGGGGCTCAAAAAGGGGTAATGCGTACTCCCACGAGCGACGACATCTCGGGCGGTCTCGACCCCCTGAACGGCGACCACTCCGGTGTGTTCGCCCCGGAACTCGGCGAGTTCCCCAACGCCGAACAGCGCGCGGGCGAGTCGACGGCACAGGAGACGAAGACGGGGACGACGACGGTCGGTCTGAAGACCGAAGACGGCGTCGTGCTGGCGACCGACATGCGCGCCAGTCTCGGCTACATGGTCTCCTCGAAGGACGTCCAGAAGGTCGAGGAGATTCACCCGACGGGCGCGCTCACCATCGCCGGGTCCGTCTCGGCGGCGCAGTCGCTCATCCGCTCGATTCGCGCGGAGGTCCGACTGTACGAGTCCCGTCGCGGCGAGGACATGAGCATGCAGGCGCTCTCGACGCTCCTCGGTAACTTCCTCCGCTCGGGCGCGTTCTACGTCGTCCAGCCCATCCTCGGCGGCGTCGACGAGGAAGGACCGCACATCTACAGCATCGACCCCGCGGGCTCCATCCTCGAAGAGGAGTACACCGTCACGGGCTCCGGGAGCCAGTACGCCCTCGGCGTCCTCGAACAGGAGTACAGCGACGACCTGTCCATCGAGGAAGCCAAGCGCATCGCCGCACACGCCGTCGAGAGTGCACTCGAACGCGACCTGGCCTCGGGTAACGGCATCAACATCTGCGTCGTGACCGAAGACGGCGTCGAGATAACCCAGCACAAAGAGATCGAAGACCTGCTGTAGGTCGGAGCGTCGCGGCCTCTCCTCTCCGTTCTCTTCGCCGTCCAGCGGCGCATCCGCGCCGAAAGCGGCGGCGACGGCAGTTACAGCCAGTCCGCGAACGTACCTTCCAGCAGCGTCTCGGTCTGGTTCCCGATGTACTCGCGTTGCATGGCGAAGACGGCCTCGGCGAAGTCCTCACCGTCGTCGAGGTGGCTCTCGACGCGTTCGACCTTCCACCCGGCGGGCGTCCGTCCCGACGCCGCGCGGACGCGGAGCGGTTCGACGTACCGGTCGGCCTCCGCCTGCGAACACCCCGCCGACTTCAGCCCGTCGACGGCGTGCGCGAGAATGTCGTCGTACACCTCGGCGGGGTCCGTCGTCTCGTGGCCGTCGTTGGCTATCCACCGCTGCTCGCCGTCGAAGCCGTCGCGCATGGCCGTGTAGAAGTTCTCCTTCGCCGTCTCCCAGTCCTGGTCGACGACCGGGTGCTGGCGCTTCGGGAGGCTCTCCATCAGGCCGGCGAACGCCGCCTGAAAGGCGATGGAGTCGCGGACGGTCGGCTGTGCGGCGATGGGGCGGAACTCGATGCGGGCGTTCGCCGAGGACCGCGTCGCGCCGTCGAACACCGGGCGAACCCACCGCCAGAACGTCCCGTGCTTGCGCCGGAGCGTGGCGAACGAGTCGTCGAACCGGTCGCCGCGCGGGACGGGCATCGGAACGACGCTCGGGTCGGTGGCGACTCTGTCCACCGCCTCCGCCACGTCCGAGAGGTCCTCGGGGAAGCGGACCTTCTGTGCGTCTTTGCCGTTCAACACGGACTCGAAGACGGTGATGCGGTTCCCCATGTAGCCGTCGGCGAGGATGTCGCGCGGGTCGGCGTCGTCGTAGAGGTCCGGCGGGAAGAACGGCGAGTTGACGCCGAGGGCGAGGAGTGGCCCGGCGACGCGGAGCGCGTAGTTGAAGTAGACGGGCAGGTCGGCGGCGTGAGCGACCTGATAGTGCGGCTGGATGGAGGTGATGAGCGACTCGGGCATCACCGTATCGGCGTCGAGTTCGACGTGCGGGGCGTCGAGGCCCATGTCGTCGGCCGCGTACTGCCCGTTGGCCATCGCGTGGTAGCGGACGGAGTCGCTCATGTTCGTCGCGATGCGGATGCCGTCGTCCTCGATGCTGTCGGTGAGGTACCCCCGGGCCGTCTCGCCCGTCGGCGGGACGGTCCAGAGGCCGTCGCTGACGAGGCGCATCCCCTCCGAGGAGGTACACTGGAGGGCGGCGGTGAGACGGGCGAGCACCTCCGATTCCTGCGCCCTGAGGCCGTGCGGGTTCAACGGCTGCGGACTCGTCGTCATCTCGGCGTTGTGGAGGCCGAGTTCCTTCTCGAACCCGATGAGTTCGAGGAGGCGACGGGGGACGCGCATCAGTCCGTTCGCCATGTCGTCGTCGGCCGAGGACCACCGGCCGTCCGCGACGGCGTAGAACTCGTACTCCAGCCCGACGATTGACTGGTGGTTGTCGAACGTGCCGGCCGCCAACTCGGATTTGACCACCTCGGCGTCCGCCTCCGCCTGCGCCTCGTACTCCTCGGCGTCGACGGCGAGCACGTCTCGAACCCGGTCCGCAAGCTCGTCGCTCATACCCTCCCGTGTGCGTCCGTGCGGCTTGAATCCCGCGGCTCCGTCGTCCCGTGGCACGCCCTCCCGAACGAGGGGCCGCACGGCTTCGAGGACCGCGGGCGGCGACCGATTCGGCGGACTTTTTTCCGCCGGGAGTTCAGAGACCGACGATGCAGTTCGCCGAGTTCGCCGCCCGAGCGTCGGAGATGGAGACCGAACCCGCGGACCTCGCGACCGTCGCGTTGGTCCGTGACCTGTTCTGCGACGCCGGCGACGACCTGACCGTCGTCGTCCGCTTCGTCCAGGGCCGCGTCTTCCCCGCGTGGGACTCCACGACGCTCGACGTCGGTCCCCGACTGCTCCGGGAGGCCATCGCGCGCGCCGCCGGGCAGAACGTCACGGCCGGAGACGTGGAGGACCGACTCGCCGACGCGGGCGAAATCGGCGCCGTCGCCGCGGGCTACGACTTCGGCGGCCAGCGGGGACTGGCGGCGTTCGCTGGCGGGGGCGGCGACGGCCTCTCGGTGCGCGAGGTGGACGAGACGCTCCGCGAACTCGCCGCCGCCTCGGGGGCCGGCAGCGAGGACCGGAAACTCAACACGCTGTTCGGCCTGTTCAACCGCGCGAGCCCGGAGGAGGCGAAGTACCTCGCCCGCCTCGTCCTCGGGGAGATGCGCATCGGCGTCGGCGAGGGTACCGTCCGCGACGCCGTCGCCGAGGCGTTCCTCGCGGACCCGGAGGCGAACCGCGACGAGGGCGACGAAGACGACATCGCGACCGGCGGAGACGCCGACGACGACGCGGAAGACGGCGCGAGCGGTGACGGGACAGACACCGCGGCGGAGGAGTCGGTGAGCGACAGAGCAACCACGCACGCGACGGCCGACGAACTCGCCGCCGTCGAACGCGCCCTGCAGGTGTCGAACGACTACGGCATGGTCGCACGAGTCGCCCGCGAGGAGGGCCGCGACGGCCTCGAAGCCGTCCGCCTCGAAGTCGGCCGACCCGTGCAGGCGATGCTGGCGCAGGCCGGGACGGTCACGGACGCTCTCGAGGCGTGGGACGAGGCGGCGGTCGAACGCAAGTTCGACGGCGCGCGCGTGCAGGTCCACGTCGCGGGCGGTGACGAGGACGAGGGGGCCGCCGCCGACGTGTCGCTGTTCTCCCGCAACATGGACGACGTGACCGACGCCCTCCCCGAAGTCGTGGAGTTTCGTCGCGGACCACGTCGACGCGCCGGCCATCCTCGACGGCGAGGTGGTCGCCGTCGACGACGACGGGGAGCCGTTGCCGTTTCAGGAGGTGCTGCGCCGGTTCCGCCGGAAACACGACGTCGACCGGATGCGCGAGGAGGTCCGCGTCGAACTCCACGCGTTCGACTGCCTGCACGCCGACGGCGAGGACTTGCTCGACGCGCCCGTGACCGAACGGCACGCCCGCCTGTCGGAGTTGGTCCCCGAATCGGCCGTCTCCGGCCTCCTCGTCTCCGACGACGAGGGAGAGATAGCCGCGTTCGAGGAGGCGTCGCTCGACGCCGGCCACGAGGGAGTCATGCTGAAGAACCCCGACTCCACCTACTCGCCGGGGGACCGCGGGAAGAACTGGCTGAAGCGCAAGCCCGACGTGGAGACGGTGGACCTCGTGGTGACGGGCGCCGAGTGGGGCGAGGGTCGCCGCGCCAACCACCTCGGTACGTTCCTGCTGTCGGCCCGCGACGGCGACGACTACGCCACCATCGGGAACGTCGCCACCGGCATCACCGACGAGGAGTTGGCGGACCTGTCGGCCCTGCTGGAGCCCGAAATCGTCAGCGAGGACGGACAGACGGTCGAGTTGAACCCCGCCGTCGTCTTCGAGGTGGGCTACGAGGAGATTCAGCGCTCGCCGACGTACTCCTCGGGGTACGCGCTCCGCTTCCCCCGGTTCGTCGCCGTCCGCGAGGACAAGACGCCCGCCGACGCCGACTCGCTCGAACGCATCGAGCGACTGGCCGAGTCCCAGTAGCGGCGGAGCGTCGCCGGTCGGCGTCCCCGTCCACGTCCGAGTCCGAGTCCGGAGCCGTCGCCCTCGGGATCAGACGTACCGCGACAGCGCCTCGAACGCGCGTTCGGCCGCCTCGTCCGGCCGGTCCGGGTAGGTGTACAGTTCGAGCGTGACGAACCCGTCGTAGCCGACGCCGTCGAGGGCGTCGAACACGGCCGCGAAGTCGAGGTCGCCGTCGCCGGGGACGAGGTGGTAGTGCTTCCCGCGGACGCCGCCGGCGATGTCTTCGAGGTGGACGCCGGTGATGTGACCGGCGGCCTTCTCGATGCTCTCGCGGGGGTCTTCGCCGTAGACGGCGGCGTGTCCCACGTCGAGGTTGACGCCGAGTCCGTCGCGGCCCACGTCGTCGATGAGCGTCAGCACCTCGTCGGTACTCTCGACGAGGAGTTCGGGTTCGAACTCGATTCCGACGTCCACCCCGCGCGGTTCGGCGTAGTCGAGGATGTCGTGCAGGGAGTCCAGCAGGTGGTCGTACGCCGTCTCCGGCATCGTCCCCGGGAGGGGGCGACCGCTTGCGAGGCAGACGGCCGGCGCGCCCGTGGCGTCGGCCAGGTCGACGGCGCGCTTCGTGTAGTCGACGCGCCACGCGCGCAGGTCGGCGTCCGGGTTGACGACGCTCGGTTCGAAGAACGACGACGGCGGCGCGTCGTCGTAGTAGCCCGTCGCCGTGTTCGCGTTGACGTTCGAGACGGCGACGCCGGTGTCGTCGAGGGCGTCGGCGAGGGCCGCCTCGTCGTCCGCGTCGAACTCCGGGAAGTACGCGTGGGGCGCGTCGCCGAGTATCTCGACTCCCGCGTAGCCGTGGCCGGCGATGCGCCGGACGGCCTCGGGGAGCGTGTGGTTCGTGTAGGCGTTCGTCGAGAATGCGAGTTTCATCGTTGGGGTCGTCAGCTCACGTCGAAGTATCTGGACAGCACCGTGGCGGGGACGAGGAACGCGGCGGCGGCCGCGGCGAACGCCGGCCCCGCGACGACGGCGACGGCGGCGTCGAGGAGGACGATGCCGAGGACGCAGGTGCCGACGGCGGGACCGACGTTCGCGGGCGTCGGGTCGGCCATGGCCGGGGCGAGCGCTCGCCAGTCCCACGCGAGGAAGCACGCGGCGACGACGGTGGCGAGGA
>NZ_WPCD01000204.1:0-6598 GCF_009741955.1 Halogeometricum sp. CBA1124
GCCGTCGGCGACGCCGACGCGACGTTTGACGCCGCCGACGCGACCGGTCCCGCCGACGAGTCGGGCGAGTTCGGGGCGCTCTCGACCCCGGAGCGACGCGTCCTCGTCGTCTTCTCGCTGGTCGTCGCCGGGTGGCTGACCCGACCGTTCCTCGTCGACCCCTACGTCGCCGGCGTCACGGACGGCGCCATCGCCGTCGCGGGGGCGACGCTCCTGTTCCTCGTGCCCAACGGCGTCGAGGAGGGAGCGCTGCTCTCGTGGGACGACGCGACGCGGACTCCCGTGGGAGGTGCTCCTCGTCTTCGGCGGCGGGTTCGCCATCGCCGACGCCTTCCAGACGACGGCGCTCGACGCGTGGGTCGGCGCGTCGCTCGGCGGCGTGGCGGGTCTCGCTCCGGTCCTCACGCTCCTCGTCGTCGCCACCCTCGTCGTCTTCCTCACCGAAGTCACCTCGAACAGCGCGACCGCGTCGCTGTTCGTCCCGCTGGCCGTCGGCGTCGCAGCGTCGTTCGCCGTCGCACCCCCTCGTCCTCGCCACCGTCGTCGCCGTCGCCGCCTCCCTCGCGTTCATGCTCCCCGTCGCCACGCCGCCGAACGCCGTCGTCTTCGGTACCGGCTACGTCACGGTGCCCGAGATGGCCCGCGCCGGCCTCGTGTTGAACCTCCTCGCGTCGTCCTCCTCGCCGTCGCCGCGGTGGTCTGGCTTCCCGTCGTCTGGGGCGTGAGCGTCGTCCCCTGAGGCGCCGCCGGACTCGAACCGTGGACTCGGACCGCGGGTTCGCGGGTCGGCCGACCGGAGCGTTCTCGGTGGCGGCCGACGACACACGCGTATGATACTACTACTAGAGAACGAGGTGGACCCGACGGCGCGCTACTTCGTCCCCGAGATTCGCCGGCACCTCGAAGCCGCCGGTGCCGCCGTCCGTGTCTACCCCTTCGCCGACCGCGGCGGCCGGCCGGACGCCCTCGACGCGGCGGACGGCGTCGTCCTCTCGGGGAGCACCGCCGGCGTCTACGAGTCCGACGACTACCCGTGGATGGACGACCCTGCGCGAACTCGTGCGCGAACTGGTCTCGGAGCGAGTGCCGACGCTCGGCGTCTGCTTCGGTCACCAACTCGTCAACGACGCCCTCGGCGGCACCGTCGAACACCGCGGCCCGCACGCCGGCATCGACCCGGTGCGCTTCGCCGACGACCCCCTGTTCGACGGCGTCGGCGCGCGCGTCCCCCTCCTGCACGGCGACGCGGTCACGGAACTCGGTGAGGGGATGGAGGCCATCGCCTCGGCGGACTACTACGACTACCTCGGCAGTCGCCACCGGGACGCACCGCTGTGGACCGTCCAGTACCACCCGGAGTTCACGGAACTGCTACTCCCGGACATCGAGGAGGACTTCGAGTGGCCCGACGACCCGGCCCACCGCGACTTCGACGGCGTGACGGTCGAACGGACGTTCGAGAACTTCGTCCGCCTCGTGGACGCGCGGTGACGACCCGGCGACGGCTACTCGGCGGTGTCGTCCGCGGTGTCGTCGCTCTCGTCCACCGCGTCGTCGCCAGCGTCTGGACCGTCGTCGCCGGCGTCGCCCTCGGCCTTCGCCACGCTGTCGCCGTCGACGCTCTCGTCGTCGCCCTCGTCGCGACGGGTTCGACGGCGACGAACGACAGTCCCCGCTCCGCCAGCAACTCCCGCGCGCGGTCGGTCACGGAGGGGGCGACGAGGATACCGCGCACGCCCTCGTCGGGGAACTCCTCGTCGACGGCCTCGACGTACCGCTGGAGTTGCCCGGCCGCCGAGGGGCCGACGCGCCGGCGTTTCAACTCCACGACGACCGGTCTGCCCGCCGCGTCCTCGCCGAAGACGTCCACCGGACCGGCCGCCGTCTCGCGTTCGGTCGCCTGCGGGACGAACCCCTCCTCGACGAGTGCGGGGTCGTCGAGAATCCGACGCCGGAGGTCCTCCTCGCTCCCCTGCAGTCGCAAATCGCTGCGGTCGGTCACCTCGTAGGCCGTCACCTGGTCGATGCTCTCGAAGGCGACGTCGAGGCGTTCCGTCGGCGTCGAGCGCTCGCTTCGGACGCGGAGGCGGCCGTCGCGGACGCTCGCCCGGTGGGTGCACCCCGGCGGCTGCCAGTTCACCGGCTTGCGCTTCTCGTCGGTGTGGACGAGGATGGTGCCGTCCGGCTTGCAGACGACGAGTCGGTCGCCCGGGCCGAGACTGGAGGTGGCGCGGCCGTCGTAGTCGACCGTGCAGCGACCGAACAGCGTCACCATGCGTCCGTCGCCGAACGCCTCTTCCAGCAAGTAGAGCGCGTCGCGGTGCGTCGGCCGGTGCAGGGTCGTCGCCGTCATCTGAACCGCTCGTCCGACGTTCGGTGACGGCGGCGTAAAAAGGGCGCGTCGCCCGCCCGGAGGCGCCGCGGACGCGACGATATATCCCGCTTCGGCCCGTACCGTGTGGTATGTCGTCGAACGACACGGACGGGTTCGCGCCGATTCAGGGTGACCCGATGACGGACGAGGAGGTCGAAGCGTACCTGCGTGACCACGGCGTCGGCGTCCTCGCACTCGCGGACGAGGGGCGCGCGTACGGGGTGCCCATCTCGTTCGGGTACGACGGCGACCGCGTCTACTTCGTCTTCCTCCGCGGGGAGACGAGTCAGAAAGAGCGATTCGCCGAGACGACGACGCGAGCGACGCTGACGACGTTCGACGTGTCGGGACGGTACGAGTGGGAGAGCGTCGTCGTCTCGGGGACGATTCGGGAGGCCGACGACGACGAGTGGGACGCACTCGTCTCGGCGATGGAGGACAACGCCTGGTTCCCCAGCCTGTTCTCGGAGTCCGAACCGATGCGGGGCATCGCCGGGTGGGTGCTGGACGTGGAGACGGCGACGGGACTGCGGAACCGCCCCTGAGGCGACTCGGTGCGTTCACTCGTCGTCCGTGACCCAGACGCGGCGTTCGACGGCCACGTACACTAGCGCTCCGCTGAGGGCACCGACGGCGTTGGCGACGAGGTCACCGAGTCCGAACGTCCGGGTCGGGAGCGTCGCCTGCACGAGTTCGACGCCGCCGCCGAGTGCGACGGCGGCGAGGACCGCCACCGCCAGTCCACGCGCGTCGCGCGCGCCGAGTGCGAACGCCGCGAGGAACGCCGTCACGCCGTAGGCCCCGAAGTGAACCAGTTTGTCGAGGCCGACGACGAACGCCCCCGGCGACGCGACGCCGCCGGCCGGCGCGGGAATCACGGACGCGACGACGACGGCGACGCACCACCCGACGAGAACGAGAGTCCGGACCGAGCGCGAGAACTGCATGCTACGACACTGGTTCGCGACTGGCCGCCCTGAGCCTTTTCCTCCGGCGCCGCGCGTCACCCGCTCAGCCGACGTTCATCAGGCCCTCGCCGACGCCCCTCGCCTGCCGCGGGAAGAGGAACACCGCGAGGCCGACGAGCACCGCCGTCGCGCCGAGGAGTCGCGACTGCTCCGCGTAGAACGCGCCACCGCTTGCGACTGCCAGACCGAGGAGCCGAACCGCCCACGACGCGACTCGGTCGGCCGTCTCCTCCGGGTCCGCCATCGGGGTCAGCGCTCGCGCAGCATCCCCTTGACCATCGACGCGCCCGTCTTCAGCAGCGACGGTCGCGTCACCTCGTCGACTTCCGTTCGCGTGAGCGTGAAGTCGAAGACGTCGAGGTTGGCCGCGAGGTGTTCTCGGCTCGTCGACTTCGGGATGACGACGACGTTCCGGTGCTGGGTCGCCCAGCGAAGCGCCACCTGCGCGGGCGTCTTGTCGTACCGGTCGCCGATTCGGCGGAGCGTCTCGTCCTCGACGAGTTCGCCCTGCGCCAACGGACTGTACGCCGTGAGCAGCAGGTCCTCGTCCTGACAGTACCGGAGGAGCTTCCGCTTGGGGCGGTGCGGATGAAACTGCACCTGATCGGTCAGAATCGGCACGTCGGCCGCCTCGCGGGCGCGCTTCAGCATCGGCAGGGGGAAGTTGCTGACGCCGACGTGGTACGCCTCGCCGCCGTCGACGAGTTCCTTCATCGCGTCCATCGTCTCCTCGATGGAGACCAGCGGGTTCGGCCAGTGGAGGAGCAACAGGTCCACGTACGGCGTGTCGAGACGGTCGAGACTCGCCTTCGCCGACTCGACGAGGCCGTCGTAGTCCGCGTTGCCGGGCTTCACCTTCGTCGTCACGAACAGGTCCCGACGGTCCACGTCGCGTCGGCTATCGCGCGGCCCACCTCGGCCTCGTTCCCGTACATCTGTGCGGTGTCGACGTGCCGGTAGCCGAGTTCGAGTGCGGTCGAGACGGCGTCGTAGCACTCCTCGCCCTCCATCCGCCACGTTCCGAGACCGACCTTCGGGACGCGCGCGCCTCGCAGTTCGACGTGTTCCATCTCCGTTTCGGACATACTACCGGCTAGGCTCGGCCGGATGTTAACGTATTGGCAGTTGAAGCGGCGTCGCTCAGAAAGATGAGTAGTTCAGAGAACTGCCGCATACGGACCGAACTCAATCGACCGCGGCGTCGTCAGCCTCCGTCCGCTACGTTGTTCGAAGTAGTCGTCGACTTACAGGCGGGTGACGTTCTTCGCGCGGGGGCCCTTGGGGGGCGTCCTCGATCTCGAACTCGATCTCCGTACCCTCTTCGAGGTCCGGGCCGCCGACGTCTTCCATGTGGAAGAACACGTCCTCGTCCGCATCCTCGGTCTCTATGAATCCGTAGCCGCCTGTGTCGTTGAAGAAGTCGACTTTGCCTTTTGCCATAGCCTCTGAAGACAACCGCTCCCCACAGATAACCCTTCCGAGAATGATTTCGGCGCGAAGAAACGAGATAATGGTGGTAGAGCGCCCAAGACGCGCCTAAACGGCACAATTCCGTTTATGGTGTGTGGTGGACATCAACACACCGTCGAACGCGACGAAATCGGTTTGGCGGGGAGAAACCGGGGGGCGAGAGCGGTCGAACCGTCTCGCCCGCGCCGAAGACGGAGACGCCGACCACCGGTGGAGCGTTCGGCGGGTCGTCGCTCGGAACGCGAGAGACGGCGGCCCCAGCAGGTGTGAGTCGCTTCGTCAGTCGGTCGCGGGACGGAGTCGGACCTGCAGAATACCGTTGTTGAACGACGTCTCGACGACTTCGACGGGGTCCCACGGGAGCGACACCCGACCGACGGCGCGGCCACCGGTGGCGACGACGAGTTCGCTCCGTTCCGGGTCGATACCGGTCGTCACGTCGGCCCGGTCCGCACCCAACAGGTCGGCGACCACGGTGAGTTCGTCGCCGTCGCGGACGCTCTCGACCCGGTAGTCGTCGTCCACGGATCCGCCCTCCGTCGGTCCGTCGCCGGAGGCGTGGCCCGCGCGCGTCGGTCGGCCGCGCGGCCGCCGCCCGGGCGTTCGCCGGTCGGTCTCCGCGCGCCGGTCGTCGAGCAAGTCGCTCAGGAGGTCGGTCACGGAGATGCTGATGTCGATGCGCGTCGGGGACTGCTCGTCGTCGGGGCCGTCCTGTTCGTCCTCGCCGTCGTCTCGGTGTGAGCGTGTCATGGTGTCGAACCTCGCCGACTGCGGGTTCGTTTCTAGTTGGCCGCCGGCACAGAAAAGTCTCGTGACCGTCTCGCACGGCGGTGACTCAGTCACCGATGCCCGCGCCGAACGCCTCGCGTTCTCGTCGAGGTCACTGTCGGGGGCGACTACCGGGAGTCGCAAGTCCGCGACGTTCGCCGGCGGGAACCCGTTGGCCGACAGGAGGAAGTGGTCGGCTCTCTCGCCCATGTCGCCGGTGTCGAAGTCGTTCATCTGCGGGGCGTCCCAGTCGTCGGTCGTCGTGCCGGAGTACGAACCCCCGTGGAAGTCGTACTCCGTCGTGCCTCGTCTCGGACACCTGACACCACTACCTCTTTGGTGTGCGGGCGCGAGCGTGGACGGTGTGAGCGAAGACCACCCCTCCAGACGGCGACGTTGGACGCGAATCGCCCTCGTCGTCGTCCTCGCCGTCGTCGTCGTCCTCGCCGTGCTGGCGGGTGGGCTCTGGCTCTACACCGACCACCTCTACCGGACGAGTTACGAGAGCAGTTACAGCTACGACGTCGTCGTCAACACGAACGAGACGCTCGAAGACGTCACCGTCTCCCTCCCGATTCCCGCCGAGGAGGGGAAACCGAACCTGGCCGCCGCGATGGTCGAGGAGGGCGACGCCGCCGGCGACAACTTCTCGTACCGCGTCGTCGAGACGGAGTACGGACGAATGTTGGAGCTATCAGCCGACCGGGTGACCGTCACGCCGCGCTACTACGAGTTCGTCGAAGAGAACGGGACGGGCAGGCGCGTCGAGATTCCCGCCAGCGAGTACGACCCCTCGAATCCGGACATGATGCGGGACGCCAACGCTGGGACGCTCGTCACCGTCTCCCTCCCGGCGAACGCCACCGTCGCGACGGACGACCCGTGGGTCGTCGAACCGATGTTCTCGCCGCGCGCGAACCGCCGGCCCGTGGCGTGCGAGTTCCCGACGGCCGACTGGCTCCAGTGTTCCGCGTACGATACGAAGCTGTACGCGTCCTACGAGACGAACGAGACGACG
>NZ_WPCD01000140.1:0-9776 GCF_009741955.1 Halogeometricum sp. CBA1124
AGACGTACGTGCTGTGCCCTCGCCGGCGCGGACGCGCCCTCGTCGTCACCGACTGGGACGAGTTCGCCGCCCTCGACGACGAGTTCGACGCGATGGCCGACCCCGTCGTCGTCGACGGCCGCCGCATCGTCACGCGCCGCGACGGCATCGTCTACGAGTCGCTCGTCTGACCGGGACCGCCGACGCTCCGCTCTCCGTTCTCCGCTTCGTCCTCCGGCGTCGCTCCGACCCCGACAGCGACGCCGCTCTGCCGAGTCGAACGTGTGTCGCGGAAACGGGCGGCGAGAGGGGCGAAATCGGAGAGAACGGACGGAATCGGAGCGCACGACAGAAATCAGAGAGAACGGACGAAACGGGAGAGAGCGGCCGAAATCGGGCCGCGGTGCCTACGCCGCGGGTTCGGCGGCGAACGCCGATTCGGGTGCCGCGAGCGACGAGGACGTGTCGTCGTCACCGGACGACCCGCCGGAGTCGGAGGTGTCCGAGGTGTCCGAGGAACCGGACGAGTCGGACCCGCCGGCGTCGGACGAACTCGACCCGTCGGAGCTACCCGAGTCCGAGGAACCGCCCGTGTTCAGTTCGAGCCGTTGGGAGGTGCGCTCCAGTTCGACCGAGAGGTCGCCGTCCTGCGCACCGTTGACGTCGCCCTCGGCGACGGAGAGGTTCGAGCGGTGGTTGACGATGTAGCCGCTATCGTTGATACTCGCACCCGTCGAGAGGGTGTACGGACCGGTCGCGCGGACGCTGACGTTCGTGTAGCCGTTGTCGGGTCCGTACTCGTCGTAGCCCGTCGTCGAGTACGGGAGCGTCATCGCGAACTCGCCGTCCTCGTTCGCCTGTGCCTGTTGCGTGTAGGTGAACGTGCTGTTGGAGGTGGGCACCCGCATCTCCACGCTCGCGGTGACCGTGCTGTTCGCGGGCGCGCCGCTTCCTTGCACCGTCGCACCGGGCACGCGTTCGAAGCTCTTCACCCACGCGGTGTTGCTCGGCAGTAGCGCCTGCGGGTTGACCTGCGCGGCGCGCGCGTCGCCGTAGACGAGTCGCAGGTAGTCGTTCGACTGGGTGGCGGTGGCGTTGCTCGCCTTCACCAGCCGGTAGTGTTCGAGCGCCGGCACGCGTTCCTCGGGGAAGCCGGCGATGCCGCCGACCTGCGCGCTGCCGTCCTCTTCGACGAACTGCTCGGCCGCGCTCATGTTCTCGAACGAGCGGATGAGCGTGGCGTTCCCGGCGGGGTTACCGGGGACGCTGACGGCCCCTTGCGAGGTCTGAACCGTGCGAGGCTCCCAGTCCACGACGACCGGCGAGGGCTCCTGGCGCTGCCGTGGTTGTAGTAGAGCCGCGTCATCATGCTGTCGTAGAACCGCTGGTCGCGCAGGAGGAAGTTCTCTCCCGAGTACTCTCCGTTGCTGTTGATGCGGTAGATGCGCTGTTCGTAGAACGCGTCCGAGGAGAAGTTCTCCTGCGCGTCGTAGAAGACGGCCGGCGCGCCGAACTTCGAGCCGGGCGTGGCCATCTTCCAGTCTACCATCACGTAGCGCGTCTCGTTGCCCTCGGTGCTCATCGACGAGAGCACGTCGCGCGCCTGCGTCTCGTTCGGCGCGAGGAGGAAGTTCGCCGCCTCCGTCGCACCCTGCTGGAACGGGTTGGCGTTCGGGATGCGGTGGCCCTCGACGGTTATCCAGTGGCCGTAGTCCCACCACGAGAGGACGCCGTAGGCGCCCTCGGGATACTGGAAGTCGTCCGTCTCCTCGTAGGTGCCGTAGTACGCCATCTCGTTGTCGGCGCCGCCGAACGTGCCTTCGCTCGGCGTGTTCGTCTGCGCCCACTCGAGCGACGACTCCCAGTTGAGCACGTCGCCCGGGTTGTTCGAGCCCGCCTCCCAGGCGGTGTTCGTCTTGTCGACGGCCGGCGTCCCGGTGTTCCGCACGTTGAGCGGGACGAGGAGGACGGGGGCGGCGATGAGGAGGACGACCATCACGAGCGAGACGACCTGATAGAGTTCGAGGTTCGTGACGGAGTCGACCGTCGCGCGGACGCGAGGAACGAGAGCACCTCGCCGAGGAGGTACGCGTTCATCACGACGACGATGACGGCGAGGTAGTAGTGGAACCGAAGCTGGGTGAACGCCGCGGAGGTCATGAAGACGGCCCAGACGACGACGAGCAGGTGCTCGGTGTCCTGCTCGACGAGGAGCGTGGCGCCGACGATGATGGCGCTCACCAGCGCGAGCCCGACGAGCTGTCCGTCCACGCCGACGAGGTTCCCGAGGCCGTTCGGGACGGCGGGGACGAGGAAGATGAGACCGACGACGAGGAGACTGCCGACGACGTAGCCGTAGTCGCGGGACTCGCCCCGCGCGACGAGCGGCTTCGCCAGCATCCAGATGACCGCCACGACGGCGGTGAAGAACGTGAAGCCGTAGTCGGAGACGATGCGGTTCACGGCGGTCAGTTGGAGGCGGTTGAGCGTGCTCGGCGAGAGGTACGGTTGCGCCTCGCCGATGGTCCGCGTCGCGGCGTTCGCGCTGAACCCGAGGATGCGGAAGAAGTTACCGACGATGAGTCCCCACACGCTCGGGAGGACGACGGAGACGAGACCGAGTCCCACGAGGACCAGTCCGAAGACGGCGGCCGGGTAGAGGTTCGTGTCCACGTCGCGGGACTCGAACTGCCGCGCGAGCCACGCGAGGAAGACGGCACCGGCGCCGACGGCCACCGCGAGGAACGGCTGAACGAGCGAGAAACTGGTCGCGGAGAAGCCAAACTCGTCTATCTGGACGACCATCAGGAGGGCGGCGACGCCCATCGAGACGGCGGCGGCGTACGCCGTCGGCTCGGGGCTCTTGCCGTTTGCCACGTCGCTGGCCATCTTCACGAGGACGAACGCCCCGACGATGGCGACGAGGAGGACGCCCGGCGGCCACACCCACATGTAGAGCGCCGTCGCGACGCCGGCGAGGGCGGCCCACTTCGTCGAGGACCGGACGGCGTCGAAGTCGCGTTCGGCGACGATCTCCCAGATGGGCATCTCGCGCTCCGCGACGGCGAAGGCGACGAGCAGTCCGGCGATTGCCAGCGCTTGGAAGAACGGCTCCACGCCGTTGTGGTCGGAGACGCCGACGAGCGTTCGCTGGAGGAACATCCCCGGCAGGAGGCCGAGGAGAATCGCGGCGAACAGCCCCGGGAGCCGACCGGCGAGGCGTTTACCGATGACGTACGCCGGGATGGCCGTCAGCGCGCCGAACACGGCGGGTGCCACCAAGAGCGTCTTCGCGACGAGTTCTGGACTCGGCGAGCCCAGTCCGACGACGAGGGCGGCCGTCGCGACGAGTTGGTCGTAGAGCGTCCCGAACTGACCGACGCTCGTGCCGTACGGGAAGTTCGTCCACGGGTCGAACGGTATCGTGAACGGCCAATGCCTGACGGTGTAGTTCACCTCGCGGAGGTGATACCACGCGTCGTTTCCGGAGAAGAACACCTCTCCGTCTCTGATAAATCGACTGTACGACTGGAGGCGGATGGCCAACATGGCGACCATCACCACGAGCAGGGCGGGGACGTGGTACCAGTCTTCGAAGCGCTCGAGGACCGATGGCGTGTCGTAGTCCTCGCGACGCTCGTTGTCTACGCTCATCGCTTTGACGAGAGAGCAAAACGCGCATAAGCCTTATGATGACTGCCAATCGCCACAGAACGGCCGAGGCGCCGAGTCTCTCGAATCTAGCGCCGTCTCGCGTTCGTGACGCCGAGACGCCTCCGGACGCAGCTTCTCCTTTCAGCACGCTTATGTAGGCCTTGTCGAATCCAGACAGTAATCGAATGACTCAGTCGTGGTACGAGAGTGCCCTCTCGCCCGCTCTCCCGTCTCGTCGAACCGTCCTCTGGCTCTGCGTCCTCGCCTGCGTCGCGAACGTCGTCCTCGTCGGCGCGCTGGCGGGCGCGGGCGTGCTGAAGTCGACCGAACGGGGCGACATCGAGTACACGGACACCGAGACGCGACCCGACGGCGACATCGTCGTCCCGTCCGACGCCGACTACCGGTTCGCCATCGAGAGTCCGACGGACGCCGACGCGTTCTACAACATGGTCGTGCGCGTCTGGAGCGGTGGGCCCCTCTACAACACGTGGCAACCGGACAACGTCCAGGAGTACCACTACCTCCCGGTCACCTACTACTTCTTCGCCGCCATCTCGCTGTTCGGCTACGTCGCGTTCAAGTACCTGCTGTTCGGCCTCTCGCTCCTCGCGACGGCCGGCGGGACGTACCTCCTGCTCGACGCCGAGAGTTCCAGCGTGGGATTCAATCTCTCTCGGCGGGCGCTACTCGGGCTCTCGGCTGCGTCCGTCGGGTTCGCGCCGATGGTGGCGAACTTCAAAGTCGGGCAGGTGACGCCGTTCGCGTACCTCTGCACCGCCGTCGCGTGGTGGGCGTATCGCCGGTCGGACGACGGACTGGGCGGTGCGGCCCTCGTCGTCCCGACCATTCTGAAGCCGTACTGGATGTCGCCGCTGGCCGTCTTCATCTCCCCCGCGGACCGTCGCTGGCGCGGCGTGGTCGGCTTCCTCGCCGCCTTCGCCGCCGCGAACGCCCTCTCCGTCTTCGCGTTCGGCGTCGAGACGACGGCGCACTACTACGCCATCGTCGCCTCGGAGGCACTCGCGGAGTCCGGCGGACTCGAACCCATCACCGAGTGGAGCGTCGAGGCGATTCGGCCGTTCCCGTTCCTCGGCGGGGTCGCGATAGTACCTCGACTCCTCTCGGTCCTCCCCGTCGCGTGGGTGTGGGCCCGCTACGTCCGTGGCCGGTCCGACTACGACGTGCCTCTCTTCGCGCTCTCCATCGTCATGCTGTTCACTCTCCTGCAGAGCACGACGCTCATCGACCTCGGACTCGCCCTCGCGGCGTTCGTCGTCCTCGGCGTCCACTGCTACCGGGCCGACGGGTGGCCGTTCGCCCTCCTCGGTCTGTCGTTCCTCCTCGCGCACGCCCACACCTACGCGATGGAGGTGCTGGTGGGCAACGGACACCCGAACCTCGCCGGGATGCTCGACGGTGAACCGCTGTTGAAACTCCTCCAGCCCGCGGTGTACGCCGTCGGATTGCTCTACCTGCTCAGTCTGTGGCTCGCTTCGGAGCGCGCGACGGCGACCTGAAACGGACGGACGGCGAGGGCGGCGATGGGGCCGTCAGTTCGGGACGAAGTCGCCCAGCACGTTGTCGAGCGTGAGTCTGAAGTGCGGGCTGACGGCCAGCAGGCAGCCGAAGTAGACGACGCCGCCCAGCCCGACGACCAGCAACAGGTCGAGCACGCTCCGGATGGAGAACGCGAGGAGGACGCCCTCGACGGCGAGGAACATCACGACCGCGCTGGCTAGCTGCTCTATCACCGGCCGCGTCAGCACGAACGAGCCGAACATGCGGTAGAGGATGCCCTGGAAGATGACGACCCGGACGACTTCGGAGAGAATCGTGGCGGCGACGACGCCCTCCAGCCCGTACGCCCGCGCGAGGAAGACGGCCAACACGACGTCGATGCTGATGGTGACGACGCTGACGCCCAGATTTATCTCGGGTCGGTCGATGCCCGAGACGAGTTTGTCGAACGGGAGCTGGAACGAGTTGAACACCTGAAACAGCGCGAGGCCGACGAGCGCCATCGCGCCGGCCGTCGCGGACGGGCCGTAGATGGTCCGCATCAGCGCCTCCGGCATGGCGAGGGCGCCGAAGAACAGCGGGGCCGCCAGGAGAATCGTGTAGGAGACGGCGTTGCGCAGGTCGTGTTCGACGCTCTCGCCGATGGAACTGAGACCGCTGGCCTTCACCGTGAGCGAGACGCCCACGCTGGTGGCGACGAACGTCGCCGGCACCGTGAGTCGGTGGGCGGGTTCGTACAGCCCGACGGCCGTGCTGCCGACGAGGCTCGCGAGGATGAGCACGTCGATGCGGCCGTACAGGTTGCTCGCGAAGCCGGAGGGGACGCTCCACTTGGCGAACTCCCACGTGCGCGCGAGCGCTCGTCTCGACGGTATCACCGGCCGCACGCCGATGAGGACGAGGACGCCCAGCGCGCAGACCAGCGTCGCCCCGACGTAGCCGTAGATGAGGCCGAACTCGCGGAATCCGACGAGGAGCAGGCCGACCTGCAGCGCGAGGGTGAGGACGCTCCGCGCGGCGTCGGTCCAGACCGCCAGACCGGGCTTGCCGACGCCCGAGTAGATGCGGTTCGTCACCGTGAACAGGCTGAGGCTGGCGAAGATGCCGACGCCGCCCCAGAGGTGGCGACTGGAGAGGAAGAAGTTCGAGAGGGAGGACTCGAGGGCGTAGGCGAGGACGCCGCCCGCGCCGACGACGGTGACGTAGACGACGAAGCCGACGCCGATGTACTCGGCGAGGTCGGTCTGCTTCTCGCTCACGCGCTTCTGCAGTGCCGACGCGAACCCGCCGACGAGTTGGGCGACGACGTTCGCCGCCGCGAGGACGGTGTAGTAGATGCCGAGCGTCTCGGGGCCGAGGAACCGGTAGTAGACGACGATGCCGGCGAACCCCATCCCCGCGAGGAGTATCTTCGCGACGAAGCCGATGAGCGCCTCGCGACCCAGACTCAACGACGCCGTGTCCCGGCTCATTCGAGGTATCCCAGGTCGGCCAGCCGCTCCGTCACGTCGTCGTCGTCCGTCCGGACGCGCGTCCGCGGCTCGAACTCGTCGTACGACTCGGGCGGCACCGCGGTCACGGGACCGAGCGACTCGCCGTCCATGTCCCTCGCGGGCGCGACGCCGAACAACGAGAGCAGCGTCGGGGCCACGTCGAACAGGTGCGCGCCGTCGAGCGACGCCGCCGAATCGACGTCGTCGCCGCGGAGGGCGACGACCCCCTCCAGCTTGTGATTCCACGGTTCCGGGGCGACGAACGGTTCGTCGACGATCATCGACAGCGAGTGCTCGAAGTCCGCGGGCACGCAGAGCACGTCCACCGCGTCGTCCGCGAAGGGACCGTGGATGTACTCCTCGCGGGGGACGACGTCCTCGAAGACGGGGTCGCCGTCGGGCGTCTCCTGCGCCGACAGGAACTCGACGAGGTCGGACCTGACCGACTCGTACTCCGCGGGCGGAATCTTCCCGTCGGGGTCGCGGCCCGCGACGTTGAGTCGGACGCCGAGTTCCGAGGACGAGCGGAGGTACGCCACCGACTCGGCGAAGTCGACCGTCTCGCTGGCGGCGAAGACGGCGCTGACGGGGACGTGTCGGCCGACGAACTCGGCGAGCCCGAGGCGTTCGAGAATCGCCTTCCCGCGCTGGTACGTCAGCCCGGCCTTCCCGGCGGCCCGGGCGAGTCGCTGGAGGCGGTCGGACTCGCCGTCCGTGTCGTCCTCGACCAACTGTTCGTCCTTTATCTGGAACCACGAGGGGACGCCGTGGCCGTCCGTCGTCGTCTCGGTGTACTCCCCGCGGCGGAGCAGTTCGTTCACGCGGACCTCGTACCCGTCGTACTCGCCCATGCCGTGGTCGGAGGCGACGACGACGTTGTCGGGGTCGAACTCGTCGAGTATCCGTTCGAGTTCGGCGTCGACCGTCTCGTATATCTCCCGGACCTTCTCTAAGTCGCCGGGGAAGTCGTGGAAGACGGCGTCAGTCTTCTGAAACTGGACGAAGCCGAAGTCGGGGTCGAACCGGTCGGCGAGGTATCTGAACGCCTCGCCGCGCGACTCGGTCAGTCGGACGTACTCGCGGAACTTCGCCGCGTCGTCCACCGTCTCGTCCGTCTCGCGGTTCGCGTACACCTGATAGCCGCCGAGTTCCTCGCGGAGTTCGTCCAGCAGTCCCTCGGGGTGACACCGCGGGTCGTTGTGGGCGAGGTAGCCGGGAACCACCGCGCCGTCGATGTCACGTGGGGGGTCGGTGACGGGTGCGTTCACGACGACGCTCGTCAGGCCCGCCTCGTGGAGGTAGTCCCAGACGGTCCGGGCCTTCAGGTCCGTCCCGTTGACGATGTCCCAGTCGTAGCCGTCGAACGAGAGGAAGTCGAAGACGCCGTGTTTCCCCGGGTTCTTCCCGGTGTACATCGAGGGCCAGGCGCTCGCCGTCCACGGCGGAATCTGCGATTCTAACGGACCGGCGACGCCGTCGTCGAACAACGACTGAAGCGTCGGCACGGCGTCCGCCTCGAACAGCGGTTCGAGGACGGGGAGGCACGCCGCGTCCAGTCCGACCAGTAGCGCGCGCATGGCGACTCATTCGACAGTCAGCATAAAAACGGACCGGGTCTCGGTGCGAGCGAGTCAGAGTCCGGAGGTGAAGCCGAAACGCGGCCGTTCAGACGTAGCCGAGGTACTTCAGCTGTTCGTCCACGTCGACCTGTTCGTCGTCGGACTCGGCGGCCGTAGGTTCGTACTCGCCGTCGTCGGTGGCGTCGGTCACCACCCACGGAACCCGCCTGAGTCCGTCGAACTCGCCCGTCGCCGAGTGACCGTACGCGCCCCACTCGCCGTACGCCTCGCCGTGGTCCGCGGTGACGACCACCCGGTCGGCGTCGACGCTGCGGAGGAGCAGTTCCACGTCGTCCAGCACCCACCGGAGGTTGTCGAGGTAGTGCTCCCACGCCTCGTCTCGGGAGAGTTTCCCGGCGAGAATCCAGTCCCACACCGTCTCGCGGAACGCCTTGTCGCCGCCGCCGCCGAGGCCGTCCAGCCCGAGCGAGCGATAGGGAGTGTGCGGCTGCATGTAGTGGGCGATGGTTCGGGGCGTCGCGTCCGACCGGAGCGCCGAAACCGTCGCGTCCGTCACCGCCCGCGGCGGAATCGTCTCCAACTCCCGGTCGAAGCCGTGCTCGTACACCTTCTCCAACCGGGCGAACTGGTCGCCGTCGAAGTCCTCGACGTGGCCGTTGGCGGTGACGTACGTCGTGTCGGCCACCGCCTCGGGCCGCGCCGCGAACGTCCGCTCCATCCAGAGGTGGGAGTTGGGGGCGACCGACCGGATGCTGGGGACCGCGTTCGGGACGAAGTCGTACTCGGGCGCGACGGCCTCCAGGGCGTCCACGCGGCAGGCGTCGAGGACCAGGAGGAGGTCCCACTCGTCGTCGTAGACGTTCGTCCCGCCGCGCGGGTACAGCCCGCTGAGTCGGTGCGAGACCCCCGACACCAGCGACCCGAGGGCCGCCTTCGACCCCGCGACCGGGCCGTACTGGTCTACCTGCATCTCCGCGCGGTCCAGCCAGTTCCCGAGGCTCATCTCTCGGTGGGGAGTTCCCCGCACGACGGAGATATACCTGTCGATAGCCGAACCGGACGCGCCGACGGACGCGGGGCGACGCCGCGGCCGCGGACGGCGACACTCCGGTTCACTTTTGCTCTCCGTCCGAGACGGTTGCCGACGATGGACCTCGACTCCGCCCGCGTCGCGATGCTGTATCAGGACCCGCACCCGGCCCACGCGGGGTTCGCCGAGGCCGTCGGCGCCGACCTCGTCGACTTCCGGGGGTTCGCGCCCGACTGGGTCGGCGACGGCGTCCCGGCGGACGTGGTGAACGGCCTCCGCGCGCCCGCCTACGACGTCTACCTCGTCGAGGGCTCTCGACCGCTCTACGCCGCCCTCGTCAACCGCGTCGTCCGCGGGTCGCGCCTCGTCTACCTCTGTGCGGACCACGGGCTGTACAGCCTCGGCCGCGACGACTTCGAGGGGAGTTCGGGGCTGAAGTCGCTGGTCGGCCGGTTCGGGACGCCGGCGATTCGGGCCGTCGGGCACCGCTACGTCGACGCGTCGTCGCCGTCGCGGCCG
>NZ_WPCD01000261.1:0-4401 GCF_009741955.1 Halogeometricum sp. CBA1124
GGCGTCTTCCCCCTCCTCGAACGCCTACGTCACCGACCGGAACGTGGTCGAACAGCGGTGGGCCGAACTGCTGGGACAGAAGGGCGTCGACATCCGCGAGTCCACCGGCGTCACGAAGGCGGAGTTCCGCGACTTCTCGGAGCGGTTCGACCTCGTGGTGGACGCGACGGGTCAACCGTCGATGGCGAGTAAGGTGGACGGCACGACGGGCGAGTACGCCGGGCGGATGACCGCGCTGAACGCCGAGGTGGCGGGGGACTTCTCGGCGCTGTATCCGAACTCGCGCATCCTCTTCGAGAACTACCTCGGGTACGCGTGGGCGTTCCCCAAGTCGGAGTCGCGCGCGAACGTCGGCATCGGGTGGGCGCAGGACAACCTCCCCGACGACTACTACCAGTCGTTCGTCGCGGCGTGCGAGCGCAACGGCTGGCCGGTCCCGGACCGGTCGGCGACGAACGTCTACACCATCCCGCGCGGGCCGAGTCTCGACCCCGAGCGAACGTGGGACGCCGAGCGACGCGTCGCCCGCGTCGCGACGCCGCCGGCGTCGCCAACCGCTTCACGGGAAAGGGTATCTCGCAGGCCGTCGAGTCCTCGTACCTCCTCGCGGAACTCGCCGCGGCGGACCGCCTCGACGACTACCCCGACGAACTGTACGGCCGGATGAAGAACGAGTATCGCCTCGCGTACATCGTCCGCGGCGCGTTGGAGGACGGCCGCCCGGACATCCTCGGCGGCGTGATGGACGCCGTCTCCGGCATCGACGTGGAGGCGGTGGACCGAGAGCCGAAGCACGCGTTCTCCCGCCTCGTTCGCCACCCCATCCTTCTCGCCAAACTCGCCGCGAACCCGACGATGCTCTCGCGCCTCCTCGACGCCTACACCGACGACTGGGAGTTCAGAGCGGCCAGCGCCTGAGTCGAGCGGAGCGGTCGGCGGGCGTCGGGACGGAGGCGAACCGTCGGTCAGCCGAGCTATCCGCCCGTCGTCGAGACCCGGTTGCCGACGCAGAGACGACGAGGCGTCGCGCGAAGCGACCGCCGGCGTCACCTCGCAGTCGGGACTCGGCGACGTGGAAACCTCTGCGGCCTGCGACAGTCCGCTCCCCTCGACTGTCGCGGCTGGTTTTTCCGCTTTCGTCGCCTATCGTTCGTATGACTCTACCAGCGAAACTCGGCCGCGAGAGGTGTGACCGCCGTGGCTGAGAGCGTCGACCGCGTCCTGTACGTCGGACGGGACCGAGAGTACTACACCGACCTCACCTCGGTGCTGGAGCGCACGCTCTCGGGGTTCGCCGTCACGCTCGCGTCAGACCGGGACCAGGCCGTCGAGTTCCTGTCCCGGGAGTCCATCGACTGCGTCGTCACCGAGACGACGGTGGCGGGCGGGTGGCGGTCGTTCGTCGAAGCCCTCCGGAACCGGACGCCCGAGGTTCCCGTACTCCTCGCGGTCGACGGCGACGAAGACTGCGCGGCGGCGGCGATACGCGCAGGCGTCGACGCCGTCGTCGACCGGCGCGAGAACCCGACGGAACGCCTCGCGGTCGGCGTCAAGCGGGGAATCGAGCGATACCACCGACTCGTCGAGGAACGGGCTGAGACCGACTGGTACGAGTCGTTGCTCGACGGCATCGGCGACTTCGCGGTGGTCGTCGGCCCCGACAGCGCGGTGAAGTACGTGAGCCCGTCCATCGAACGCGTCACGGGCTACACCCCGGCCGACGTCGAGGCCATGGGGCCGTTCGGATACGTCCACCCCGACGACCAACCGGACGTCATCGAGGCGTTCTACGAGACGATGACCGAACCGGCGGGGGCGACGGCGAAGGTGGAAATCCGTGCGCAGCAGGCCGACGGGACCTGGCGAATCCACGAGGGCGTCGGCGTCAACCACCTCGGCGAGGACCCCCTCGACGGCCTCGTCATCACCGTCCGAGACATCACCGACCCGGCGCGACCGAAGTCCCGCCTCGACGAACACCTCGACCGCGTGACGGACGCCTTCTTCGCACTCGACGACGACCTCCGGTTCACCTACGTCAACGAGACGGCGGCGGCCCTCCTCAGCGCGGACGAGGGGTCGCTCGTGGGGGAACCGTTCGGCGTCGTCTTCGACGAGTCGGCCGACGCCGCCGCGTTCGAGACGAACTTCCGTCGCGCCGTCGCCTCGGAGCGGACCGTCGAGTTCGAGGCCGACTTCCCGCCCACCGGCATCTCGACGGCGGTGCGGGCGTACCCCTCTGAGACGGGGCTGTCCGTCTACCTGAGAGACGTCACCGAGCAGAAGGCGCGCGAACGGGAGCGAGAACTCACGGAGCGGCGGTTCCGAGCCGTGTTCGAGGGGGCGCTCGACGCCATGGTCATTCTCGACGACGAGGCCCGGTACGTCGACGCGAACGAGGCGGCCTGTGAACTCTACGGGCTGGACCGGTCGGCGTTGCTCGGTCGGTCCGTCGACGAGTTCGTCCCGCCCTCCGTCGACGTCGACGCACTCTGGCAGCAGGTCGTCGCCGGGGAGCGAGCGCGCGGGACGATTCCGGTCGTCCGCCCCGACGGGACCAGACGGACGGCCGAGTACGTCGCCACGCCGAACGTCCAACCGGGTCGACATCTCTCCGTCATGCGAGACATCACGGAGCGCGAACGGCGGGAACGGGAACTCGAACGCTACGAGAGTCTGGTTGAGACGGTCTCCGACGGCGTGTTCACGGTCGACGCCGACGGCTACCTCACGTTCGTCAACGAGGCGCTGGTCGACCTCACCGGCTACCGGCGGGACGAACTCGTCGGCGAGCACGTCTCGCTGCTGGTCGACGAGTCGACCTTCGAACGGGGCAGGGAACTCGACGAACGCCTGCGCGACGGCGACCTGACGGAGGGCATCATCGAGGCCCGGGTCCAGCGTGCCGACGGCGAGCGGATACAGACGGAGACGCGGTTCGCACTGCTCCCGGCCGACGCGGGGGTGGGCGAACGGGTGGGCGTCGTTCGGGACGTGAGCGAACAGCGGCGTCGGAAGGAGCAACTCGAGGCGCTCAACCGTCTGAACAGCGTCATCCGCGAGATAAACCGGATGCTCGCGCAGACCGGTTCGCGGGAGGAACTGGAAACGCTCGTCTGCGAGCGGTTGACCGAGTCAGACACGTACGCGCTGGCCTGGGTCGGCGACGTCGACCGGAGCGCCGGGACGGTCTCACCGCGCGCGTGGGCCGGGAGCGACGAGGTGACCGCCGACCTGGTCGCCGAACTCGCCGAACGGCAGAGCGACGGAGACGCGCCGGGAGCGGTGATGGAGGCGACGTCGTCCCGGTCCGTGCAGGTCGTCTCGGATCTGAGGACCGTCGACGCTCCCTGGAGCGCCCTCGCGGTGGCCCACGGCTACCGGACCGCCATCGCAATCCCGTTCGTGTACGACGGCGTCGAGTACGGCGTCCTGTCGGTGTACTCGCGACAGACGGACGCGTTCGACGAGGAACACCGCGAGATCATCGCGCAGTTGCGGGACGTCGTCGGCCACGCGCTCAACGCCATCGAGCGCGAGGCGACGCTCCTGAGCGATCGGGTCGTCGAGTTCAAACTCCGCTCCCGACGGATCGCCGCGCCCTTCGGTGAGTTGGCGACCGCTCGGAACCGGACGACGATAGCGGGCGCGTCCCGACCGGCGGCGACACCGCCATCCTCTACCTGACCGTAACCGACGGCGACGCCGACGAGTTCGAGTCGGCCCTCGCGAACGCTCCGTCGATTCGGGACTACCGGGTCGTTCGCCACCGGGACGACGAGACGCTGTTCGAGGTCCGGACGTCGGACGTGGCGTTGCTCTCGAACCTCGCGAGTTACGGCGCGTACGTCCGTCACGCGACGCTCGCTGACGGGGCGCTCACGGTCGTCGCCGAACTGTCGCCGACGCACGACGTGCGAGCGGTCTACGAGGCTATCCGTGCGGACCATCCAGACCTCGAGTTCGTCTCTCGGCAGGTCACGACCCACGAGGGGCGGACGGACGTCGACCTCAAGGGGGTCATCGAGTCGCGGTTGACGACCCAGCAGGCGAGAGCGCTCGAGACGGCGTACTACGCCGGGTTCTTCGAGTGGCCCCGGGACAGCACGGGCGAGGAGGTCGCGGCCTCGCTCGAAATCGCGCCGTCGACGTTCCACAAGCACCTCCGCCTCGGGGAACACAAGGTGATGGAGGCGGTCTTCGAGGACTGAGCGACGTATAAGAATTCCTTATCTAATCGTTATTACCGGAGGCTCATTACCAGCACTCGCGTAGCAACGTCTCGATGGGAACAAATTCACCGCAGGTCGACGGCGTCGACCCCGCCCGCGACCCCGTACGACGTTGCTACCGGGATTGTGGAATCGTGGAGCGGTGATACCGACAGCTACCGTGACCAGT
>NZ_WPCD01000161.1:0-8550 GCF_009741955.1 Halogeometricum sp. CBA1124
CCTCGACGAGTTCCGAGATGTTGCCGGCGAACTGCTGGGTCTCCTCCGCGAGGGACTTGACCTCGTTGGAGACGACGGCGAACCCCTCGCCGGCCTCGCCCGCCCGCGCCGCCTCGATGGAGGCGTTCAGCGCCAGCAGGTTCGTCTGCTCGGCGATGTCGTTTATCGTCTCGATGACGCCGTCGACCTCGTCTATCTTCGCCTGCAGGCGGCGAACGTCCTCGGACGCCTCGGCGGCCGCCTCGCTCACCTCCTCCATCACCTCGATTGCCTCGTCGGCCGCCTCCTCGCCGTTGGCGGCGCGGGTGGCCGCCTCGACGCTCGTGTTCTCGACCTCTTCGGCCGTCGCGGCTATCTCCTCGACGGTCGCGCTCATCTGCGACACCTCGCCGGCGACGCGTTCCATGTCCTCGACCTGTTCGGACGCGATGTCCCGGATGTCCTCGGCGCGGTCGGAGACGACCTGTGAGGACCGGTGGACGTCGTCGATGGGGTCGCGGAGTTCCCGTTCGACTTGCGAGGCGAGTTTCCGGCGCCGGTCGGCCTGCTGTCGCGCCTCTTCGCTGTAGGAGTGGATGTACGTCTCCATCGCCACCTGCTGGTCGAGGAGGAACAGTTTCAGAAGCGAGAGCGTCCGCTCGACGACGGCGTCGACGGCGGCGTCCACGTCGCCGCCGGCGGACTGCCCGCGGAGACCGGCGAGCAGTCCCCCGTCGCCGTCCGCGCCGGCGTCTCCCTCGAACTCCCGCTTGACGTCGTCGCCGATGGCCTCGACGAGGCGTTCGTAGTAGACGGAGTACGCGCCGAGGTAGAACTTCGGTCCCACGTCGAGCATGTCGTGAATCTTGCCGACCCGCGCCCGGCGCTCGAAGTAGCTGCGGTCGTACTCACCGCGTCCGAGCGACTTCAGGTACGACGCCTGGTCCCGCTTGAGGGCGTCCAGTCCCTTGCTCGACCGGCCGAGAATCTCGGCCGCGTCGTCGTCGCTCGTGAGTTGGTCGTAGAACTCGTCGACCACGTCGTCGGCGATGCTGTCGAACAGCGGCGAGAGCTCGGTCAGTCGCTCCGCGTCGCTCTCGTCGAACCGGTTGAACGACTTCCGCCACGCGATCTCCTCGGCGTCGAGTCCCATCGTCTCTGCGAGTTCCGTCCCGTCCACCGTCTGCGACGCGCGTCGTCGACGGCGAACTGGTCGTCTTCCATACGCGTTGTCCAAACCGTTTCGACATATGAACGTTCGCCGTGAGATATCACTCTCGATAACGAGAGAGTTATATAGCCAACTGTCCGGCACCGGGCGAAGATTCAGGGTCGCCGCGACCGACCGCTCGGTATGGACGGAGAGACGCTTCGCTCGGCGGTCGAGAGGGACAAGCAGACGGAGTTGGCGCGACTCGGGTCGCAGCAACTGCTGGTCGCGTTGACCGACGCGGACCTGACGCGCGAACGCGTCCTCGACGTGGCGGCGGCGTCGGAACACGCCGCGCGCGAGACGTTCCGCGGGTGGGCGGACGACGAGGCGAACGCGGCGGCGCGCGAGGCGTTCGCCGCCGTCGCCGACCAGGAGGCCGACCACCTCCGACGCGTCAGGGCCGAACTCGACGGCGACTGGGAGGCCGACGACGAACCGGGACCGATGCACGGGTACCTGCGCGGCCGCGACGAGACGGTCGAACGAATCGCGGGCGGGATGGTCGGCCGCCCCCTCGTGAGTCACCGGACGTACAACCAACTCATCGGCTTCTTCGTGAACGAGGCCGACGAGGCGACGGCGGACGTCCTCCGGGACCTGAAGGCCGAGACGGCCGAGACGCTGACCGAGGGCCTCTCGCTGCTCGAATCCACCTGTGAGGACGACACGGCGTGGGAGACGGCCCGAACGGTGGCAGGGTACACGATTCAACTGGCGTACGACGACTACGCGGACGCCCTGCAGGGTCTCGGCTTCGACCCGCGGTCGGTGTGCTGATGGCCGACGACGACTCCGCCGCCGCGGACGCCCGGGCCGACGTCCACGGCACCGTCGAGGCCCTGTGGACGAGTCCCGAGGACGGCGCCCCGATGGAGTCACACGAGAGCATCGACTGCGTTGAGGGCGGCATCCGCGGCGACCGGTACCTCCGCGGGACGGGCCACTACTCGCCGTTCGACGTCTGCGAGGTGACGTTCGTCGCGGCCGAGGCGTTGGAGACGATTCGCGAGGAGACGGGTATCGACCTCACGGACGGCCGGCACCGCCGGAACGTCATCGTCCGCGGTCCGGACCTCCGCGACCTGTTGGCGACGACGTTCCGCGTCGGCGAGGCGACGTTCCGGGGGACGCGTCCCCGGCCGCCCTGCGCCCACGTCGAACGGGTCGCGGGCGAGGAGGGCGTCGCGCGCGCCCTCGGGAGGAAGCGCGGCGGCATCTGCGCCGACGTGGTCGAACCGGGGGCGGTCCGTGTCGGCGACGAACTCGAACTGCTGGAAGCCGACCCGCGGACTGTCGGGCGGTCCATCGCGGACCGACTCCGCGAGGCGTTCGGCGGGGAGTAGCCCGGGGCCCTACTCGGGGAAGATGCTGTCCGGTAGGTACGCCGTCACCGTCCAGTTCGGGGCGTCGACGACTTCGCTTATCTTCAGGTCCACCGCCGCCGAGCAGAGGATGTACGCCTCGCCGCGCGTCAGGTCGCGTTCGGTTTCGAGGTGGTCTATCATGTGCCGGACCGCCTTCTTCGTCGCCTCCATCAGGTCGTCGGCGATGCCCGTCGTCGCGTACATCGGTTCGTCCGACCCCGTCGGCGTGAACGGCCCCGTCGTCTTCAGTTGCGGTTGCTCGATGGATTTGTCCGTCAGTACGTCGAACCGCGCGGTGACGAACATGGGTGCCTCGATGCCCGTGACGCACACCTCGCCGTCGCCCTGCGCGGCGTGGCAGTCGGCGGTGGAGAACAACGCGCCCTCAGTCTCGACGGGGAGGTACACTGTCGACCCCTTCGTCATGTGCTTGACGTCCATGTTGCCACCGGTGTCCCGCGGCGGGAGCGTGTCGTGTTCGCCGTCCTCGCCGGGCGCGACGCCGATGATGCCCGGGAACATGTCCAGCGGAACCTCGATGCCGTTCACGAAGTGAGCCACGTCCTCCTCCAACTCCCAGACGTGCAGTCCCGCCTCCTCGAACTCCTCGGGGAGGAGGCCGAGGCCCATCTCGCCGGGCATGTAGCCGGTGAACCCCCAGCCCTTGTGCTCGAAGTCGAGGAGTTCGACCGCCAGCACGTCGCCGGGTTCCGCCCCCTCGACGGCGACGGGACCCGTCAGCGGGTGAACCGGGTCGAAACTCGCGGTGGCGAGGTCCTCGGCGTCGGAGTCGGGACCGACCTGTCCGTCGAGTGCGTCCCGGCACTCGAAGCGGACCACCTCACCCGGTTCGACCGTCACGAGGGGGTCGAGGCTGTTGTCCCAGACGTGGTGGACGTTCTCGTCGTCGTCCGTGAGTTCGTAATCGACTTCGTACGTCATACGATAGCACTAGCCGCCTCGGTCGATAAATGTGAGGCTCCCGTCAGGTGAGGGTTCAAATACGAAGGCGCGGCCAAGACCGCCGTGACGTAATCACGGCCCTTCGCGACTCGCGGTCGCGCGGCGCACTCGCGACGGGACGCCTGCGGTCTGCGCCGCCTGTTCGCCAAAAAGCTGCCGTCAGCCGACCGCCGGACGTCTCGTCACTCCTCGTCGAACAGTTCCTCGCCGGCGACCATCTTGTCCTCGACGACGTCCATGTCGAGCGTCACGCCGAGTCCCGGTTCCTCGGGTATCTCGATGTAGCCGTCCTCGATGACCGTCTCCTCGACCAGGTCCTCCCACCAGCCGAGTTCGTAGGAGTGGTACTCGACGGCCAGCGAGTTCGGGATGGCCGTGCCGACGTGCGCGGAGGCCATCGTCGCGACGGGCGAAGAGACGTTGTGCATCGCGACGGGGACGTAGTACTGGTTCGCCACGTCGGCGATCTTCTGCGTCTCGCGCATGCCGCCGACCTTCGGCAGGTCGGGAGCGATGATGTCCACGGCCTGATTCTCGATGAGTCGGCGTTCCTCGGTGACGCGGTAGCGGTTCTCGCCCACCGTGATGGGTGTGAGCGTGGACTTCGTGACTTCCTCCTGCACTTCGAGGTTCTCCGGCGGCACGGGGTCCTCCAGCCACCAGACGTCGTAGTCCTCGATGGCCGCGGCGAGGCGTTTCGCGGAACTCGCGGAGAACGTCCAGTGACAGTCGAACGCGACGTCTGCGTCGTCCTGCACCCGTTCGGTGACTTTCTCGACTATCTCCGCCTTGTGACGGATCTCGCCGGGTCGGAGGTGTCGGTTCGCCCGGTCCTTCTCGTGGCCCGAGGGCACGTCGAGGTCGAACTTCAGCGCGTCGTAGCCGAGTTCGTCGACGACGCGTTCGGCCTCGTCGGCGCAGGCGTCCGGGTCGGCCTCGTCTTCGGTGTGGCAGTCGCAGTAGACGCGGACCTCGTCGCGGTACTTGCCGCCGAGCAGTTGGTAGGCCGGTATCTCGAGAATCTTGCCCGCGAGGTCGTGGAGGGCGATTTCGATGCCGGAGATGGCCGTGACCGTGACGCCCTCAACCGAACCCTCGCCGGACATCTTCTGGATGAGGTGTTCGAACAGTCGGTCGATGTCGAGGGGGTTCTCGCCGACGACGAACGGTTTCATCCGCTCGATGAGTTCCGGGACGCCCGCACCCCAGTACGCCTCGCCCGTACCGACGATGCCGGCGTCCGTGTAGATGCGGACGAGCGTCCACGGGAAGTTCCCGTTGATCATCGTCGTCTGCACGTCGGTTATCTCCACGTCGCGGCCGCCGCCTCGCTTGGCCGTGACCCCCATCGTCTCCGAGGAGAGGTTTCGCATCGTATACTCCGCGTTCGGGTCGTGTAAGTCTGCGTAGTTTCTGACCATGGTTTTTCGTTTACTCGATAAGTTGTAAACCTTTGCACTCCGGCGGCTGAGTCGTCGGAGCGTCCGATTCGAACCGCGGGGGCGTCACACAAAAAGAGCGTTCGTCCCTGTCTGAAAGCTCTCGGTGGGCGAAAGCTTCCCCCGGGACGGATTCCGACAGAACCGAGTCAGACGCGGCGCGTCGGCGGCTTGCCTTGCGACCCGAGTCGACGGCGACGCGTCCACCGGACGTGGACGGCGCTGGCGACGACGAACAGGAGCGAACTGAACACGGCGGTCTGCGTCATCGAGAGGACGGAGAACGGGTACGCGCCGACTGCGACGGCCGCGACCAGCGAGAGCGAGAACAGCGAGAGTCCGAGGTAGAACGTGCTCCACGTGATGTCGTTTCCGGGCACGACTTCCATGTAGACGTTCAGGTCGTCCGCCCGTTCGGCGAGACAGATCGGGTCCGACGACGACTCGTAGGTCACGATGCCCGCGTCGTCCATCCGCGGGAGATGCGTCTGGTGGAGGGCCACGTGGACGCGCCGTCGCTGTTTCGACGTGACGGCCTCCGGAGGCACGTCGTTCTCCCAGGCCGCGACGTGCCGGGACAGTTGGTTCAGCGAGGGCGCCTCCTCCTCCTGCATCAGGTAGTGGAGGGCGAACCGTCGCCGGTCGTTACTCAGGATGTCGAACGCGTCTCGTGCGGAAAGTGGCTCGTGCGCGTCGTCCGATGCCCCCTTCGGGCCTGCGCACTCGTCACTCCCCTGCACCGACGCTGCATCGATGCTCCCCATGACTCGCTGTCCGTACAGTCACTCCACAAACAGTTAAATCTATAGGATAATCAATATTTCTGGTACGTATGCCTGTCGGGACACTCTGCGTAACGTAACACTTGGTTTCGTCCGTTTAATCGCCCGTTTCGTCGGACGAGCGGAGAATCTCGGTCAGGAATGGCTTCCGTTCGAATCCGTAACTTTCCGGTAAATTCTCGAATGCTGACCATAGATAAGGGGGTGCCGTCCCATCGTTCACCTGCCGAAAGGCGAGAGAGAAACCATGACAAACGACACCAACATCGAACTTTCGCGGCGGAAGATCCTGGCGGGACTCGGCACCATCGGTCTGGCGTCTGCGGGGGCAGGCGCGGGGACGATGGCACTGTTCGAGGACAGCGAGGACGCACAGGCGCAGGTCCAGTCGGGGACGCTCGACCTCCGAGTGAACGGCGCGAACGGCACCGTCACCATCCTCGACGAGTCGGGTATCGCACCGGGAGATAGCGGGTCGAACTCGTTCTACGTGCGGAACGCCGGCAACGTCGGCGGCATCCTCAGCGCGACCGTCGGCGACGTGGTCGACCACGAGAACGGTCGTAACGACGCGGAGAAAGAGGTCGACAGCACGAACGGCCAGGGCGAACTCTCCCAGCACCTGAAGATGAGCCTCTCGGTCGAAGGAGACACCATCGGGCCGGCGACGCTGGCGAACACGCAGGGCAGGACGTTCGGCCCCTGGATGCTCGGCGGCGGCGTGAGGACCAAGATCACCGTCAACTGGCACCTGCCCGAGTCGGCGGGTAACGAGGTCCAGAGCGACCGCGTGACGGCCGACCTCGGCCTCACGCTCACGCAGGGGAACATCGTCGAGGCGACCAGTGGTTCCGGGTTCCCGAACCTCGCGTCCGGCGACTTCAACGCGGCGTTCCGCTACGGTGACGACGGCGGGTCGGCCGAACAGGAGATTCTCATCCAGAACTCCGCGCCGTCCGCGGGCGACGTCCACTACGACTGGGACGAAGACGAGCACACGTTCACGATGGAGTACGACCAGTCGAACGACGAACTGACCATCTCCATCGACGGCACCGAAGTCACCTCGCAGTCGGGTCTGCCGACGGCGGACGACGGCGTCGGCATCACCGTGGCGTCTCGAAACGCCGACGACGGCGGCGTCACCGTCTCCGACCTCACCATCGACGGCGACATGGTCGTTCCCGGCACGGTCAGTGCCTCGGGTGGCGAGGGCAAGAACCACATCGAGGCGACTCCGGGTATCTCCGGCGGTCTCACCCTCGAAGGGACGTTCCAGTTCACGTTCGGTGCGAGTCCGGAGGCGGAAAGCCCGGCCATCTACTTCGACTTCAACTGAAGGGGCCGACAGCAACGAACGGTAGGCAACGCGGTCCTGTCCGACGTGGACTCCAGTTCCACTTTCACCCCCTCGCGACCGCTCGCAGTATTTCGATATTCCAAACCCATGACACCAACAAACGACCACCTGAAGACGATTGCGACGGTGATTTTCGTCCTCGCAATCGTGCCGTTCGCCCTCTTCGCCGTTCCGCAACTGGCCGGCGCGAGTCACAGTTACGTCGTCCTCTCGGACAGCATGTCGCCCGCCATCGACGCGGGCGACGTCGTGTTCGTCGCGGACGAACCGACCGACGAGATTTCGGAGGGAGACGTCATCACGTTCGCCAGCGCGGACGTCGCCTCGGGGACGGGGTCGTCGCTCGTCACGCACCGCGTCGTCGACGTGGTCGAACGCGACGGGCAGACGGCGTTCCGGACGAAGGGCGACGCCAACGAGGAGGCCGACCAAGAACTCGTCTCCCCGCGCAACGTCGTCGGCGTCGTCTCGTTTCACCTCCCGCTGGTGGGCTACGTCGTGACGTTCGCCAGTTCCCGACTGGGGACCGTGCTGTTCCTCGTCGTCCCCGCCGTCCTCCTCGGCGGCGGCGAACTGTACGACCTGTACCGCGGCGCGTTCGGGGAGGAGGAGGGCACATGAGCGACCGAGCGCGGACACGACTCTCGCTGCTCGTCGTCGCCGTCCTCGTCGCGTCGCTCGCGGGCGGCGGTGCGGTCTACGGCGCGCTGGAAGACCGGGAGACGGCGTCCGTCTCCATCGGCGCGGGGACGTTCACGCCGACCGAATCGGCTACCGTGGAGTCGCTGGGTGCAGCGTCCGAGACGACCGAAACGGACGACTCGACGCTGGATACCGTGACCGAGAACGAGACGGCAACGACCGGGAACGCGACGATGACGGAAACCTCGACGGACGGAGCGGTGACCGGTACCGAGACCGAGACAGACACCGAGACAGGAACGGATACTGAGACCGAGACGACACCGAACACCGACACCGAGACTGAAACGGATACTGAGACCGAGACGACACCGGACACCGGCACCGAGACTGAAACGGACACCGGCACCGAGACGTCGCCGAACACCGATACTGAGACCGAAACAGACACAGACACCGAGACGACGCCGAACACCGATACTGAGACCGAAACAGACACCGATACCGGCGGCACGGAGGTGAGCACCTGATGCGCGTCGAACTGACGAAACGGACCGCGCTGGTCCTCCTCGTCCTCCTGACCGTCCTCGCCGGGGCCGGTGTCGGCCTGATACAGGACGGCGGCGACTCCGACGCCGGACCCGCGCCGCCGACGGTCACCGTGACGCCGCCGGGAGACGGTGCGGTCGAAGACGGGACCGAGCGAGACGGCGACACCGGGTCCGTCGACGGCGCGGCGACCGAGACGCCCGACGGCGGCGACTCGTCGGGGACTGACGCCGGCGGCGACGCGGCGGACGGCGCGACG
>NZ_WPCD01000353.1:0-1489 GCF_009741955.1 Halogeometricum sp. CBA1124
CCGCCGGCGCGACGACGACGGCGAGCGTCGCGTCGCCCGCGTTTTCGGGTGCGGCGTCGGTCACAGCGGCGTCGCAGTCCGCGGCGGCGGCGCGGACGGCTTCGGCGGCCGGACCGCTCCCGACGAGTGCGATGTCGTGCGTAGTCACGGCTGCAACGACGGCGGAACGAGAGAAAAAACCGAGGGGGTTCGGCCGACCCTCCGGCGACGGCGGCGAGTGACCGGCCCCGTCTTCAGGCGAGGAGGCTCTGCGCGACGCCCGCGAGTTGGTCGGGGTCGGAGGTGACGAGTCGGTCGTCGCCCAGTTTGAGGCGGAGGCGCGGCCGACCGACGTCGATGGGGACCTTCTCGGTGTCGATGAGCCCCATCTCCTCCAGTTTCGTCTTCGTCCGCGAGAACGTGGCCTTGCTGGCGATGCCGACGTCCTCGCCCCACTTCGAGATGTCGTAGAGGAGCACCTCGTTCTTCGCGGCGACGAGGAGACTGATGGTCACCTCGTCGAGTCCGTCGCCGTCGCCGCGGGCGGTCTGGAGCGACGAGAGCACCGAGTCGAAGTCGGTGCGCGCGTCGGGACTGATTTCGTCTTCGAGGCTGGTTCGGACCCGCGTGATGGGCGGGGTGCGGAGTTTGTACTCCGACGCTTCCTCCCACTGCGTGGTGTAGGTGTCGCGGGCGGCGGCCACGAACTCCTCGTCGGTCGTCACGAGACCCGCCACTCGGTCGCCCGCCGTGACGAGGGAGACGACGGCGTCTTCGGTGACGAGAAGCGCGTTCTCCGCGCTCTCGTCGGCCGTTCGCATCGAGAACGCGCCGGCGTCGACGAGGTCAGCCGCGTTACTGGCGACGATGAAGTCGTCCATGACGTCCTTCAGCAGCGATTCGTCGGCGACCATCTTCATCGCCGGCAGGTCGCCCTCGTGACTCGACGCGACGGTGACGAGTGTGTGGATGACGTCTCGCGTCGGCCCCACGATCAACACCTCGTCCGTGTCCGCACCCAGGACTGCGTCGAGGATGTCTCCCACGCCCTCCGTCAGCATGTTCGATTCGATGGTCATGCCGTTAGATAGGTAAACGGGAATATTTAATATTAACGCAAGCCGACCCTCAGAATCAAAGGGTTGAGAGCGTGTATGAAGGTCCTCGGGCGGGGCGACCCGAGATTCTCTCGGAAAAGATACCAGTTGCATCTCACGTGCGAACCGAGTGCATACCGTCGGCAGTCGTGACGCGGTCCGGGGGCGGCGCGGTGCGTTCCGACTACGTCAACTCTCGGTAGAGGTCGCTCGACCAGTGGATGTCGCCGTCGTAGATGATGGGCATATCCGTCCGGTCGAGGAAGTCCGACAGATCCGCGGCGGAGAGGTCGGTGCGCTGGGTGGTCCCCAGCAGGTGGGAACGCTGGTCGTCGGAGAAGGGGGGCGCGTAGGTGCCGCCGGCGGACGCGGGGGGAGTCGTGTCGTGTCGAGATGGTACGTCCCGTCGTCGT
>NZ_WPCD01000272.1:0-4022 GCF_009741955.1 Halogeometricum sp. CBA1124
TGGACCGGCGCGCCGCCGGAGAGTCTGGCGCGTCGGCGGGGGCGACGTGTCGGCGGAGTCGCCGACGGATTGTGGAGGGCCGGGTCGCGCAGCGAGGGGGGAGGGGGAGACGCCGGCGTGTCGGGGCGGGGGAACCGACGCTCCGGCGTGGGGACCGACCCGGACCGGCGGCCCGGGCGGTCGGGGCGGAGGGCGAACCGTCGGGGGAGGGGGCGACGGTGCGGTGCCGAGGAGGCACCTGCACACGTCCGTCCGGCCGGGAGGGGGACCGGGTGGCACGGACGTGTGCAATCGTACGGAGTGCCCGGCGGATACTCCGTATTGACACGTTGGTACCGTTACAATCGGAACAGTTGCAAAAACGGCGGTACCGACGACTGGAAGGGCGAGACGACGGGACGTAGCGGCGTGAGAACGGACTCAGTCGGCGTTGCAGAGACCGGTGCCGGTGGCCGGCGTCGCTTCGAGCGCACGGACGTTGCCGTCTCCGCGGACGACGATTCGGTAGCCGGCGTAGTCGAACTCGACGACGCTCGAACTGGCACTCTCGGGCCCGTCGAAGAGTGCGACGAGTGCGTCCGGGTCGACGACGGACGCGAGCGGTGGAATGTCTGTGACGCCGACGCCCTCTAGCTCTGCGACCAGCGAGACGATGGATTCCGGCAGCATCTCGGGAGTGGCTGGCGTCGTATGTTCGTCCCTCATAGCTGGAGGGTGGATAGTTCCAGTCATAAATTCTCCACTCGTTCGCACCGAGTGAGAATTTCGTGTAAGCTGACTACTATATCGAGTCGTGGTCGGCCGGTGACGCGCACGGGAAACGTTCGCACGATGCGGCCGTCGTCCGCCGATTGCGGCGACTCGTCACGCGCGGACACCTCGCGGCCGCCGCTTCGGAATCTGCGAGTGAGGGGCTCCAGCCGTCGAACGCCGCCGTCCGACGGCGACAGAGACAAGTATGCCTAACGGTTGCATACCGCATGGGCTGGGAGGTCACGTTCCGACTCCTCCTGACGGGGTTCTGCATCGTCGCGCCCACGTTACTGTACGTCGGCTTGGTTCGCGCGCTCGAACGACTCCGCGACGACCCGTTCGTCGAGCGAGTGCTGCTCCAGATGGACGAGGAGTTCGAGTCCGGGCGGCGCGGGCCACGCGGCACCCGTCGGTCGGTCGGGTCCCACCCGTCGTCGCGTCCGCCGGAGTCGCCGGCGGACCGGGGCGGCGAGTCCTACCGGACGCCCGACGGCGTGTGTTCGCGCTGTAGCGCGCCGAACCCGCCGTACGCGACGTTCTGCGACGACTGTCTGGCGCGGCTGTCGAACTGAACTCCGCAAAGAAAGAGACGGTCGGGTCGGGCGCGTCCGCGCCGTTAGAGGAAGTCTTCGACGTACTCGGCGACTTCGTTCGGCGTGTCGCCGACGGGGACGCCCGCGTCGTTGAGCGCCGAAATCTTCGACTCCGCCGTCCCGGTTCCGGACCCGGAGACGATGGCGCCCGCGTGGCCCATGCGCTTGCCCGGCGGTGCCGTGCGGCCCGCGATGAAGCCGGCGACGGGCGTGTCCATGTTCTCGGCGATGTACTTCGCGGCCTGCTCTTCGTCCTCGCCGCCGATTTCGCCGCACATCACGACGCGTCGGTGTCGGTGTCGGCCTCGAACAGTTCGAGGGCGTCGATGAACGACGTGCCGATGATGGGGTCGCCGCCGATACCGATGGCCGTCGTCTGGCCGATGCCGCGGTCGGTGAGGTTCGAGACGACCTGGTAGGTGAGCGTCCCGGACCGGGAGACCAGTCCGACGTTGCCGGACTCGAAGATGTTGCCGGGCAGGATGCCGAGTTTGGCCTCGCCGGGGGTGATGAGACCGGGGCAGTTCGGACCGACGAGGCGGGTGTCGACCTCGGAGAGTCGCTTGTTCACCTTCGCCATGTCCTGCGTCGGGATGCCCTCGGTGATGGCAACCACGAGGTCGAGGTCGGTGTCGAGTGCCTCGAAGATGGCGTCGCCCGCGAACGCGGGCGGGACGAACACGACGGAGGCGTCGGCGTCCTCCTCCTCGACGGCCTGGTTGACCGTGTCGTAGACGGGGATGCCGTCGACCTTCTCGCCGCCCTTGCCGGGCACCGCGCCCGCGACGACGTTCGTGCCGTAGTCGACCATCTGCTGGGTGTGGAACTTCCCTTCGCCACCCGTGATTCCCTGTACCACTACGCGCGTGTCGTCGTCCACCAGAATGCTCATTGGCTTGCCTCCTGTGCGTTCTCGACGGCCCGTTGGACCGCGTCTTCGAGCGTCTTTTCGACCTCCACGAGGTCCGTGTTGAGAATCTCCATCCCCTCCTCGGCGTTGGTGCCCGCCAGTCGGACGACCACCTTCTTCGGAATCTCGTCGAAGGACTCCAGCGCCTCGTTGATGCCCTTGGCGACTTCGTCGCGCGGGTGATGCCGCCGAAGATGTTGAACACGACGGCGTCGACGTTCTCGTCCGCGAACACCATGTCGAGGGCGTTGGCCACGCGTTCGGCCTTCGCGCCGCCGCCGATGTCGAGGAAGTTGGCGGGTTCGCCGCCGTAGTGGTCCACGAGGTCCAGCGTCGTCATGACGAGGCCGGCCCCGTTGCCGATGATGCCGACGTTACCCGACAGGCGGACGTAGTCGAAGCCGTACTCGTTGGCCTTCCGTTCGAGGTCGTCCTCGGCCGCCTCGTCCTCCATCTCCGCGAGGTCCGGGTGCCGGAACAGGGCGTCCTCGTCGATGTTCATGACGGCGTCGGCCGCGACTACCTCGCGGTCCGACGTTATCATGACCGGGTTTATCTCGATGTCCGAGGCGTCCTTCGACTCGTAGAGGTCGTACAGCGTCGAGAGGATGGACGCCACGTCGCCCGCCACGTCGCGGGGGATGCCCGCCTCGTAGACGACCTTCCGGGCCTGGTAGGGGTGCAGACCGAACGCGGGGTCGATGTGCTCGCGGGCGATGGCCTCGGGCGTCTCCTCGGCGACGGACTCGATGTCGACGCCGCCCTCGGTGGAGACCATCGCGACGGGTTCGCCCTCGCCGCGGTCCATCGTGATTCCCACGTACAGTTCGTTCTCGAAGTCGACGCCGGCCTCGACGAGCACTTTCTCGACGGTGTAGCCCTTGAGGTCCATCCCGAGGATATCCTCCGCGGCCTCGCGCGCCTCGTCCTCGTCCGTCGCTATCTTGATGCCGCCCGCTTTGCCACGCCCGCCGACGTGGACCTGCGCCTTGATGGCGGCCGGGTAACCGATGTCCGCGACCGCCTCCATCACTTCGTCGACCGACGTCGCGAGGCGGGACTCGGGCACCGGAATCCCGGCCTCGGCGAAGACGTCCTTCGCCTGATACTCGTGGAGTTTCATGCGTCCGTGACTGCGAACGACGCGCGCTTAAATCCCGTTCATCCGGTACCGAGAGACGCGGTCGGACGCGACCCCCGACGGCCGGCGACGCCCCGCGATTCACTCGGCTACGAGTGGTTCGTTCTGCCTCGTTCACCGTCGTCGTCCACGCGTCGGCACCGCCATCGTCCACGCGTCGGCACCGTCGTCGTCCACGCGTCGGCACCACCGTTATCGACCCGGCGGCCCAACGGCGGGACGATGCGCACCGCAGCGTTCGCCGAGTTGACCGGACCCGACGGCGTGGAGGTACTCGAACGACCGGACCCCGACCCAGACGCCGGCGAAGCAGTCGTGAACGTCGAGGCCTGTTCCATCAACCGCCACGACCTGTGGATTCTGCAGGGCGACTCCGCGATGGTGGACGCGTCGGACCTGCCGTTCGTCAGCGGACTCGACGTGGCCGGGACGGTGCGCGCCGTCGGCGACGGCGTGACCGGCGTCGAACCCGGCGACCGGGTCGTCCTCTGCCCGAACGAGACGTGCGGCACCTGTCGCTTCTGCCGCGAGGGCCCCGAGAACCTCTGCGAGAACTTCTCGCTGTACCACGGTGGCCTCGCCGAACGGGCACTCGTGGCGGCCGACCGCCTCGTCTCGCTCCCCG
>NZ_WPCD01000326.1:0-2128 GCF_009741955.1 Halogeometricum sp. CBA1124
GAACACACACGACGACGCGACGAGGTGACGCGCGGTGACGACCGGTACGACCCCGACGAACTCCGACAAGGACGACGCGTTCGACTCGCGAGACCGGAACGGCGACGACACCTCCTCAGAGTCTCTCTGAAGAGGGGGCGAACGCCGCTCGGAGACTCGTGGACGCCATCGTCACCGAGGTGCACGCCGACCCGTCGGACGACGCGCCGGCCTCCCCCACGAGAGCGTCCGTATCTCGCTTCTCCACACCGACCTCCCCAAACTCGTCGCCGAAGACGTGGTCGTCTACGACGAGAGCGACGGCGCCGTCGCGCCGGGCGAGAACATCGACGACCTGGACCCACTCGTTTGACGAAAACTCTCTGCGCTAGGAGCGCTTGGGGAGTTCTCGATGAGTCTCCGAATCGGCAGTGAATACCTTCCACCGACCAGAACTGGACGATATCTACCTACGAACCCCGGATCGTATCCGTACTGGCGGTTCTCCGTATTCACGATGGCAGTTCCTCAGATTGTCAGCGAGAGCGATCTCCCCGCCACAAGTGACAATTGAGCTAAATTACTTGCCGTTCAAACCCGAGAGCCGGGGCAGGGGACGTAAATGACTGACAATACCACACATGGGAAGCCGACGCGACGACTCAGTCGTCGAACCGTTCTGCGGGCGACGGCCGCATCGGGAATCGGGACGCTCGCGCTCTCGTCGACGGCGAGCGCAGAGGGGGCGAAACTCGCGCAGGTCAACTTCTGCGGCTGTAGCGAGGTGTGCGTCGTCCGCGAGAACGACAACGGTGACGAGTCGTTCGGGAACAACGAGGACGACGAGGCCGACAGCATGGGTCCGATAACGGTCATCCGGGCCCGGGAAACCGGCGACGGATAGGAGTTCGACAACGTCATCTACTCGACGACGGGATACTTCTGTGACGACAGCGGCGAGGACGGCTGGAAGATTATCGGCGTCTACACCGGCAGTGAGGCGCCGTTCCCCTCGAATCCGACCTGTTTCGTCTGCAATCCGAACCAGTGCGCTCGGAAGGCGCTCGACGCCTACTTGGAGGAGGCACTGGCTATCTGCGTGAACGGCGACCCGGCGTCGTTCGGGCGGTTCAGCCACTCCTGTAACGGAAAGACGTACCGGTTCCACGTCGTTCGCGGACGCTGCGGTACCCCGGGGAAGGACCCCAAAGGCCGGAAGAAGTCAGCGGACGAGGATCAGAATGGCGATACTGACAACGGCAATCGGGGCGGCCGAAAACGAGGCAAGAACCGCGGCCGCGGCAACTCGTGACGAAGCGACCGACGGAACCGGCCGGTAAACCCGACGTCGTCGGCTAGGACTGCGCTGCCTCACCTTTCCTGTTCGTTCGTACCGAACGATATAGGTCCCGCCCTTCTGCGCGGAGACGCCCTCTCGTTCACGAACTCGGTCGGGGCGATTGAGACCACGCTCGATGGGAATGACGGACCGAGTTTCCCGAGATTATGTATAGATTCTGAACAAGGTACATCCCCATTCAGCCCCGACTACAGACAACAGATGTCTTCGATACAGCCCGCACGGCAACTGCGGCGGACCGCTCTCGTCGCACTCCTCGCAGGCGTCGCCGCCGTCGCCGGGTCGTACGCGACGGCCGGGTTCACCCCCGCGTTCGTCGTCGCGCCCGTCGAGGCGTTCCTGACGCGGACGGTCCCCGACGCGGTACTCCGGTTCGCCGTCACCACTCTCGGGACGTTCGCCGGCATCGACCACTTCGGCCAGTTGCTCAACCTCGCGCTGGCCGTCGGTCTCGCGACGGCGACGCTCTCGGCCGTCTCGTTCGCCGCCCTCGTCGCGGCCCGTCGGTTCGGCGGCCGGTCCGCGTCCGCCCGACTCGCGTCGGTGGGTCTGGTCGGCGCAGCCACGTGGGCGACCACGGCCCTGCTCACGGGTCGCCCGACGCTCTCGCTCGGGGCGGGTCTCGGCGGGCCGCCGTCGTCGCCGTGGCGGAACTCGCCGCCGCGACGGGCGGGTCGGTCGCCGGTGCCGACTCGACGGCGGCCGACCGGCGGCGTCTGCTCGGCGGCGTGGCGACGACGTCGGCGTGGGCGCGTCGCTACCTGCTCGGGTCGTCGCGGACTCCGGCCG
>NZ_WPCD01000070.1:0-15526 GCF_009741955.1 Halogeometricum sp. CBA1124
AGACGCGCGTGGCGCGAGCGCAAGGAGCGCTCCGTCGGCCTCTCCCGCCCTCACGTACGAGTACTTTCGAGCGCTCCCCGGGCGCGAAAGACCAGGACCTGCGGCAGGAGTCCGACTACGTCGAACGCGACGTACTCGCGTTCCCGACGTGGCCACACGAGATAATCCGGAACCTCGCCATCACGAGCTTCTTCGTGGGGATGATCCTGTTCCTCGCGGCGACGCTCCCGCCGCACATCGGCCCGCCCGCGAACGGCAGCGTCACGCCCGCTATCATCCTCCCCGCTGGTACCTCTACTGGTCGTTCGGCCTGCTCAAGCTGGGTCCGCTGAACCCCGAACTGAGCATCCTCGGCGGAACCAAGCTGATCGGCGACCGACCGTACGGCGTCGTCGCGAACATCGTCGTCGTCGGCATCATCGCCCTCGTCCCCTTCCTGAACAAGGGGTCGGCGCGGCGACCGGTCGAGGAACCGTTCTGGGCCAGCGTCGGCGTCGGCGGCGTCGTGTTCGCGTTCACCATCAGCGTCTACTCGGCGAAGAACCTCGTCCCGATGAACATCGACACGCTGTTCGACCTGACGTTCATCGCGCCCGTCGTCGCGGGCATCGTCTCCTACGCGGTGCTGAAGACGATGCGCGAGGGGTACATGTACGACCTGAACCGCCGGTACTACCGCCTCCGGCCGCCGAAGTAGGGGTCGCCGGTCGCTACCGGGGGCGGACTCCGAACGCCTTATACGGTCGCCCCCGATTGTCGAACCGTTCTGAATGTCTGACGAGACCCGAATCGGCGTCGACGTCGGGGGCACGTTCACCGACGTTGCGCTCCTGACGCCGAGCGACGACCTGGTGACCGCGAAAGTACCGAGCACGGACGACCAGAGCGTCGGCGTCGTCCGCGGGTTCGAGAAGGCCTGCGACGAGGCCGGAATCGACCCGGCCGACGTGGACGCGTTCACGCACGCGATGACCGTCTCGGTGAACGCACTGCTGGAGGACGACGGCGCGAAGACGGCCCTCGTCACCACCGAAGGGTTCCGCGACGTCCTCGAAATCGGTCGACAGGCGCGCCCGGACCTGTACGACGTGACCGCGGGCAAACCCGACCCCCTCGTTCCCCGCCGTCGGCGCTTCGAAGTCGCGGAGCGAGCGACGGTAGACGGCGTCGAGACGCACGCCGGCGACGACGAGGTGCGGCGCGTCGCCGAGGCAATACGGGACTGCGACGCCGAGAGCGTCGCCGTCTCGTTCCTGCACGCCTACCAACACCCCAAGAACGAACGGGCGGCCGCCGCCGTCCTCCGGGAGGAACTCGACGTGCCCGTCTCCGCCTCCCACGAGGTGCTGGCGGAGTTCCGCGAGTACGAACGCACCTCCACCACCGTCGTGGACGCGTACGTCACGCCGGTCATCGACGCCTACCTCGGCCGCCTCGAGGACCGCGCGGCCGAGATGGGCGTGCCGACGCCGCGAATCATGCAGGCGAACGGCGGCATCGCCCCCCGCGTCGACGGTGCGCGAACACGCGGTGACGACGACGATGTCCGGGCCCGCGGCGGGCGTCGTCGGCGCCGCGGCGACGGCGACGGGCGACGACGTGGACGGACTGGTCACCTTCGACATGGGCGGCACGTCCAGCGACGTGAGCCTCGTCCGTGACGGCGAGGTAGAGCGCACGACGGACGCCGAGATAAACGGCTGCCCCATCAAGACGCCGATGGTGGACGTCAACACCGTCGGGGCGGGCGGCGGGTCCGTCGCCTGGGTGGACGCGGGCGACGCTCTCCGCGTCGGCCCCCGGTCAGCAGGCGCGGACCCCGGACCCGCCTGCTACGGCCGCGGCGGCACCGACCCGACGGTGACCGACGCCAACGTCGTCCTCGGTTACATCGGCGGCAGTTCCGCCCTCGGGGGCGAACTCTCGCTGGACGTGGACGCCGCGCACGACGCGATGGAGTCGCTCTCCGACGACGCGGGACTCGACGACGCCCTCGACGCCGCGCGCGGCGTCTACCGCGTCGCCAACGCCAACATGCGCGCGCGATTCGCGCCGTGACGGTCGAACGCGGCCACGATCCCCGCGGGTTCGGACTCGTCGCCTTCGGCGGCGCAGGACCGATGCACGCCGCCGCACTCGCGGAGAGCCTCGCGTCGGCACCGTCGTCGTCCCGCGCGCCTGCGGCGTGCTCTCGGCGTACGGCCTCCTCGCGGCCGACGAGAAGCACGACTCCGTGCGCACGCTCCGGCAGTCCCTCGCGGACGTGGATGTGAGCGCCGTCGAGGCGCGTACGACGCCCTGCGGAGCGACGTGCTCTCGGACGTCGAGCGACCCGACGCCGCGACGGTTCGGCGCGCCGCCGACCTGCGGTACGTCGGTCAGAGCTTCGAACTCACGGTATCGGTGGACGAGACGTTCGACGCCGACGCCGTCGAAGCGCGGTTCCACGAGGCGCACGAGAGCGCCTACGGCTACCGGCTCTCCGACCCGGTGGAACTCGTCAACGTCCGCTCGACGGCCGTCGTCGAACGCGGCACACTCGGCGTCACGTACCGCGGAACCGGCGACGCGCGGAAGGACACCCGCGAGGCGTTCTTCGGCGGCGAGTTCCGCGAGACGCCCGTCTACGCCCGCGAGGGACTGCGCGACGGTGAAACGGTCGCGGGGCCGGCCGTCCTCGAACAGGCCGAGAGCACCATCGTCGTCCCGCCCGCGTGGGACGGAACGGTCCGACCGGACGGAACGCTCGTGCTGACCCGAGGAGGTGACGGGGAATGACCGGCGACGACGGCGACGCCGGGCGGGCGAACGCGGGCGCGAGACGGACGTCGACCCGGTCACGCTCGAAATCGTCCGCAACCAGTTCGAGAGCGTCGCCGAGGAGATGGGGCAGGTACTCGTCACCTCGTCGTACTCGCCGAACATCAAGGAGCGACGCGACTGCTCGACCGCCCTGTTCGACGCCGAGGGACGCCTCGTCGCGCAGGCCGAACACATCCCGGTCCACCTCGGCGCGATGCCCGAGGCGGTGGAGACGGTGCTCGACTACGACCCCGAACCGGGCGACGTGTTCGTCCTGAACGACCCGTTCGAGGGCGGGACGCACCTGCCGGACGTGACGCTGGTGTCTCCGCTCTCTGTCGACGGCGAGGTGCTCGGATACGCCGTCTCCCGCGCCCACCACGCCGACGTCGGGGGGATGACGCCCGGCAGCATGCCGGCCGGCGCGCGCGAAATCTACCAGGAGGGGCTCCGCCTCCCGCCGGTGCGACTCGTCGAGGGCGGCGAGACGAACGAGGACGTGCTGTCGATTCTGCTGGCGAACGTCCGCAACCCCGGAGAGCGTCGCGCGACGTGCGCGCGCAGAGAGCGGCGAACGAACGCGCCGAGGAGCGACTCCGCGACCTGGTGGCCGAACACGGCAGGGACCGAATCGTCGCGGCGTTCGACGCCGTGATCGGCTACTCGCGGGACCGCGTGACTGCGGAACTCCGCGCCCTGCCTGACGGCGAGTACCGCGCCCGCGACGTGTTGGAGGGCGACGGCGTCACCGACGACGACGTGCCTATCGAGGTGACGGTCACCATCGACGACGGGTCGGTCACCGTCGACTTCGACGGCACCGCACCGCAGGTGGCCGGCAACGTCAACGCCCCCCTCGCGGTGGCCAAATCGGCGGTCTACTTCGTCGTCCGGTGCGTGACGGACCCGGAGATTCCGCCGAATCAGGGCTGTTACGACCCCATCACCGTCTCGGTGCCGGACGGGTCGCTGTTGAACCCGGACCCGCCCGCCGCCGTCGTCGGCGGCAACGTCGAGACGAGTCAGCGCGTGACGGACGTCGTGTTCACGGCACTCGCCGACGCCGCGCCGGACCGCGTCCCCGCGCAGGGACAGGGGACGATGAACAACCTCACCATCGGCAGTCGCGCCGGCGGGGCCGACGGCTTCACCTACTACGAGACCATCGGCGGCGGGTTCGGCGGCCTGTCGAGCAGAGACGGGATGGACGGCGTCCAGGTCGGGATGACGAACACGCTCAACACGCCCGTCGAGGCGCTTGAGGCCGAGTATCCGCTGTTCGTCGAGGCGTACGGGCTCCGCGAGAACAGCGGGGGGCGGGGCCGACACCGCGGCGGCCTCGGCATCGTCCGGTCTGTCACCGTCGAGGCCGACGCCACCGTCTCGCTCCTGACCGAACGGCGACGCGTCGCCCCGCGCGGCATCGCGGGCGGCGAAGACGGCGCGACGGGCGAGAACCTCGTGGACGGCGCGTCCGTCCCGGCGAAGACGACGCGCGACGTGACCGCCGGGACGACGGTCACGGTTCGGACGCCCGGCGGCGGCGGGCACGGCGACCCCGCGGAACGCGACGAGGCGGACAGCGAACGCGACGAGGCGGACGAGAAGATGGACTGGTGACGGCGTGACCGCCGTCGACCCCGTTATCCGGTGAGCGTGACCGGCCGGTCCGCCGAGAGCATTACGTCGAGGGCGACGCTCCCGAGGAGGACCTTCTGGACGCCCGAGCGTTTCCGCCCGCCCATCACGATGCCGTCCGCGTCGCGTTCGTCGGCCGTGCGGAGAATCTTCCGTTCGACTTCGCCGCCCTCCGACAGGCGTTCGACAGACACGCCCGCGGTTTCGAGGCGGTCGCCGCCTCGACGGCGGCCTCGACCTCCGCGAACTCGTGCGGGGGCGCCCCCTTGTAGTCCTGGTGCGGGAACACGTAGTAGACGACGGCCTCGGCGTCCTCGGCGTTCGGGCGGGCGGCGACGTAGTCGGCCTGTCGAGTGGCGCGTTCGACGTCCCGGTCGACGGGGACGAGGAGCGTCTGCGTCCCCTCCCCGAACACCGACCGCTCGCCGGTGATGGTCACCGGCCGGTCCGTCGAGAGCATCACGTCGTGGACCGTACTCCCCAGCAGTAACGGCGTCACGCCCGAGCGTTTCCGGCCGCCCGCGACGATTTCGTCCGCGTCGAGTTCGTCGGCGGTGCGGACGATTTCGTCCGCGGGACTCCCGTCGCCGACGGCCCGCGTCACGGGTATCCCGGCGTCTTCGAGGTAGTCGACAGCCTCGACGGCCGACTCGACAGACTCGAACGCCACGTCGTCGGCCCTCTCGAACTCGTTCGGCGGCACCACGTACAGCACCGTCGCCGCCACGTCGCCGCCCGAACTCGCGAGTCGTTCGACGTACTTTGCCTGATAAAACGCGCGGTCCCTGTCTCTGTCGACTGGTACGAGTGCGGCGTACATCACGTCCGTAGATTATCACTATCGTTTGATATAGATACGACGCGGTTCCCACGGCGCAGGAAGACCCGGCGCACTCCGCGGTCGACCGTGACCGGCGACGGTGGCTACGTCCGGTCGACGGCCGTCCGCAGTCGCACGGAGAAGACGGAGCCGCGGGGTTCGTTGTCCGCTATCCACACTTCGCCGCCGTAGCCGTCGACGAGCGCCTGGACGAGGTAGAGACCGACGCCGGTCCCGGGACTCTCCAGTCCCTTGTTCCCGCGGCCGAATATCTCCTCGCGCCTGTCCGGCGGAATCCCGCGGCCGTCGTCCGCGACGCTGACGACGACGCTGTCGTCCGCCTCGGTCGCCGACACCGTCACCGTCGGAACGTCGGAGTCGTTGTGCCGGACACCGTTCGTGAGGAGGTTCCGGAAGACGGTTCCGAGGGTGTCGTCGGCGACGACGCAGACGTCCGGAATCTCGCCGGAGACGGTCACCTCGTAGTCGCCGTCGTCGGCCTGCATCGCTGCCACCTCGTCGTTCACGACGCGCCGCAGGGACACCGGTTCGAGTTCCGGCGCGTCCTCCAGCATCGTGCGCATCAGGCCGCGCATGGTCTCCGTGAGTTCGACGGCGTGTTCGCCGTTCCGGACGATGGTCGCGAGTCTGCGCTGGGCCTCCTCGTCCTCGACGAGCGATTCGAGGAGGTTCGCGTTGCCGAGGACGACGGACATGTCGTTTCTGACGTCGTGGCGGACTATCTGGTTGAGGAGTCTGAGCCGCTCGTTCTGCTCCTCAATCGCGCGCTTTTGCTCCTGCAGAGCCGTCACGTCGCGGAGGACGACGACCCAGCCGACGCGTTTCCCGCGGCGCCGGAGGCGTTGCGTGCGGACGCTGAGGAACGCCGGCGTCTCGTCCTCGCCGTCGATTCGGACCTCGGCGGCGGACGCGTCTTCGAGAGCCACGTCCGGGAACGCCTCGTCGAAGGAATCACCCAGCGTGCCGTTCAGACTGGCGAAGAGGCGTTCACCGCGGTCGTTCGCGTGGACGACTCGACGGTCCGTATCGACGACGAGGACGCCGTCGGGCGAGGCCGCCATCGCGGTCGTGTAGGCTATCGGTGGGAGGTCCAGCAGGCGGTATCTGAACAGGGCGACCCCGAGCGCAACCGTCGTGACCGCGGTCGACGTGGGGACGAAGTTGACGCTGTCCGCGGTGAAGGGCGGGACGCCCGCGTACGTCGCCGCGACGACGAGGATAGGCGCTCCGATGCCGAGGCCGAGAAGCGCCGCCTGCGGCAGGTACGCCCGCCCGAGCCTGACCGCCTCCACCCCGACGATGGCCACCGCGACCAGCGACAGCAGGGCGTTGTAGAGCAGTTGAAGCGGGACGTGCGCGGGCCCGACGTCCACTCGCAGGACGAGGAGACCGCCCGTCTCGACGAGGCGTGTCCCCTCGACCGCGAGGCCGCCGGGGTTCGTGAACAGAAGTAGCAGATAGACGACGGGCACGCTCAGGAGGGCGGCGACGACGGCGGGTCGGAGCCACTCGTCGCGGTCGGTGTACGCCAGCGCGAACAACAGGCTGAACGCGCCTATCGGGGCCGCGCCGAGGTAGAGCAGGCGATAGGCGAGCAGTTTGACCGCGGGGTCGGTGCTGAGGAGTTTGAGCGCCGAGAAGCCGGACCACAGCGAGAGCGCCGCCGTCGCGAACACGAACGTCACGAGGACCGGCGTCCGGCCGTTCCGGTCGATGTACGCGAGTCCGTACGCCCCGAGCGCAGCCGCGAGAACGGCTGCGAAGAGGGTCGGATAGGCGTAGAGAGTGTGTTGCCACGTCATACGAGCGGGGAATTACAGAGACATTCTGCGTTGGACGAATAGTAGCATAAGTGTACTCATCTACCGAAAACGAGCGTCGACTTATACAGCACAGCGCCGTACGATGACATATGGCACGGGACCGGGACGGGGAAGGCGCGGCACCGCTCTCGCCCGACGACGCGTTCACGCTGTTGGGAAACGAGACGCGAATCGCCATCCTGCGGGCGCTCTGGGACGCGTACGACCCGCACGAGGCGGACGGTGCCGTCTCGTTCTCGGACCTGTTCGACCGGGTCGACGTCGACGACTCGGGGAACTTCAACTACCACCTCGGAAGGCTGACCGGTCACTTCGTCCGGCGGACGGCGGACGGCTACCGACTGGCCGCCCCCGGGTTTAGAGTCGTGCGCGCCGTCGTCGCGGGCGGCGTCACCGGCGACCCGACGGTCAGTCCGTCCCCCGTCGACGCCGACTGCCCCCTGTGCGGGAGTCCGGTCGAGATAACGCACGGGGACGGGACGACGTGGGCCCGATGCACGGCGTGCGAGGGATACTGGCCCCGGAGAGGCGGGGAGATATTCGGGTTCAGCCTCCCGCCCGCGGGCCTCCGTGGCCGCGACGCCGACGGGGTGCTGGACGCGACCATCGCCTACTCCATCCACCGGTTCGAGGCGATGTGCGACGGGGTCTGGTCCGGAGTGCGGGAGCGGCGGTGGACTCGTCGCTCGCGGTGTGCGCGGACCACGACGCGGACGGTAGCATCTGCAACGCGTGCGACTCCCGTTTCGCGGCCGTCCTGACGTTCGCCTGCACCGCCTGCAAGTTCGACTGGCGCAGTCCGTCGTACGCCGCCGTCTCCCACCACCCGGCGCTCGTCGCCTTCTACTTCGACCGGGGGGTCGAACACGTCCCGGCCACGTGGGACGGACTCCGCCGCGGACTCGACTGGCGCGAGGAGGTCCTGACGACTGACCCGCCCGCCGTCCGGGTCACCGCCGCCCACGGGCCGGACCGACTCGCGTTCGTCGTGGACGCGGCCGGGTCCGTCGCCAGCGTCACCGAACGGTCGGTTGGCCAACAGTAAACGCCTGCTGAGTACGACTATATCGACTGCAACGAGCAGTTAGCACGCGATGGAGACACAGACCAAGACCGACTCGCACGCGCCGCGACCGCCCGCCGCCGGCGCGACCGAACCGGGAGACGAAGACGAGGACGCGGGAGGTGAAGACGATGACGCTGGCGACGATACCGCGATACGACGGCGCGTGCGTGGCCGAGTGCGGTGACCGCGCGGTGGTCGTCGGCGGGGGCGTGGCCGGACTGCTCGCGGCCCGCGTCCTCGCCGACGCGTTCGCCGAGGTGACCGTCGTCGAACGCGACTCACTGCCGGACGACCCGGTCGCCCGCCGCGGCGTGCCGCAGGGGCGGCATCCCCACGCGCTTCTGGAGGCCGGGCGCGCGACGATGGCTGACCTCCTCCCCGGCTACGCCGAGGACGTGATTTCGGCCGGCGGCGTCGTGACCGACTTCGCGGGCGACGTCCGGTTCTACGACGAGGGCGCGTTCCTCGCGGACGGCCCCGCCCGGATGGAGACTGTCTCGGCGACCAGACCGCTGTTCGAGCACGTGATTCGCCGCCACGTCGCCGCCCGCGACGGCGTCGAGATACGCACGAACTGCCGGGGCGGCGACTACCTCCTCGACGACGCGGGGACGACGGTCCGAGGTGTCGTGCTCCGAGAAGGGACCGACCGGGACGCGGTGGAGTTGCCGGCCGACCTGGTCGTGGACGCCACCGGCCGAGCGAGCAAGACGCCGAACTGGCTCGAAACGCACGGCTACGAGTCGCCGCCGACGGACGAAGTCCGAATCGAGATGACGTACAGCACCACCTTCGTGGACCGGCCCCCGAGCGACCGACGGACGTTCCTCGTCCCGGCATCTGCGCCACGCACGCGCGGCGGGATGGCCGCCCCCGTCGAGGGAAATCGCTGGGTGGTGAACCTGCAGGGCGTCCACGGCACCGTCCCGCCGACCGACCGCGACGCGTTCGCCGAGTACGCCGCGAGCCTCCCGGTCCCCGAGATTGCTAGACTGCTGGAGCGCCACGACTGGGCGGCCGACGGTATCGACCACTACCCGTTCCCGACGAACAGGCGACACCGCTACGAGGACCTCGACCGCTTCCCCGACGGGTTGCTCGTCATCGGCGACGCCGTCGCCAGTTTCAACCCGGTGTACGCGCAGGGGATGTCCGTCGCCGCGCTCGAAGCGTTGGTGCTACATCACGTGCTCGCAGACGGCCGCGAGAACCTCGCACCGCGGTTCTTCGACCGCGTCGAGGGCGTCGTCGACGGCGCGTGGTCGCTCGCTGTCGGGGCCGACTTCGGTTTCACGGAGACGACCGGCCCGAAGCCCCGCGGCACGGCCTTCTTCGGCTGGTATCTCGGACGCCTGCTCCGCCACGCGCACACCGACGGCGCACTGACGGACGCGTTCGTGCGCGTCCTCACGATGGAACGGCCGCCGTCGTCGCTGTTGCGTCCGGGAGTGGTGCGGCGCGTCCTCCTCCCTCCGCCGAGCGGCGGCCACCACGAGAGCGAAGCCGACCCGCACCGGTACGAGGAGGGAAGACCGTCGTCGAGTCTCCGGTGAGTCGCGCGACTTACCCCCGGAGTTCGGTTCGGACCGACGGCAGGAGGGCGAGGCCGGCCAAGAGGAGGCCCAGCCCCCCGTAGACGAAGTGCAACACGTTCACCATCTGCAGCAGGTACATCTGGGCGAGAATCCACCCGACCAGGAGTATCCCGAGGCCGAGGGCCGCGTGCCACGCCCAGACGCGCCGGCGAACGACTCCGTACAGGACGGCGAACGACCCGACGCCGAACACGGTGAACAGGAACAGTCCGGGGAGGAAGTAGTCCGGGAACGGCGTCCCGACCAGCCACTCCGCGGGCATGTTCATCCGCGACCCCGACGGGTCGAAGAGCAGGTTTCCGCCCCCGAACAGGGCGGTCACGCCCAGTCCGAACGCGCCGACGACGTAGAGCCAGAGCGCGAGCCGTCGCGAGTCGGTCGGTCTGAATCGTCTCTCCTCGGTCGCTGTCGTCATCTCGGTGTCCTCCGTCCGAGAGTACGGCCCGAGCGAGGATGGCTTCACAGCTGATTCCTATCGACCGAGAATCACGTTCCGAGAGTACCGCTCGTCGGCCGTAACGGCGTCTGCCCGGACCGGCTATCGCTCCTCCTCGGGGGCGCGCGCGACGATATCGAGCAACCGCACGCGGGGGCCGTTCGACAGTCGGGCCGGCCCGTACACGGCGAGGACGACGGCGGCGGCGCAGGCGACGACGAGGGCGTAGGAGCCGTAGCCGGTGACCGTCCGTATCGCCTCGACGCCGCCCGTCGGGAAGTAGCCGCCGACGGGGTTGATGCCGGCGTGGAGGAGCATGGGGACGAACACGCTCCCGGAGGCGTTGTAGAGCCACGTGAAGACGACCGAGACGGCCAGCACCGCAACGACGTAGGGACCGAGCGGGAGGTCACTCTGGGGACTGGCCGGGAGCAAGAACAGGGGGAGGTGCCAGAGCGCCCAGACGGCACCGACGCCGAGACTCGCCGTCGCCGCCGAGAAGCGCTGCTGAAGCGCCGGTACCGCGAAGGCGCGCCAGCCCAGTTCCTCCTGCCCGCCGCCGACGAAGAACACGACGACGACGGCGACGGGGTAGAACCACAGCGGGTTGACGGCGTCGAGGTCGAAGCTGGCACCGAACGCCGTCGCGTGGACGAGACCGGCGAGCGCGACGAACACCGGCGGGAGCACGAGCGCGAACCCGTACCAGCGGAGGGGAAGGCGGAGTCGAACGTTCGCGCGGAGCCAGTCGCGGACGCGCCACCCCGACGCCCACAGGGCGAGGACCGACCCGACGAACGGACCGAACCCGCCGACTCTCGCCAGCAGTCCCGTCGCCGACGCGGGCACCGCGTCCGTGAGCAGCAGCGACCAGAGCCCCCACGAGAACGCCAGCGTCCCCGCCAGAAAGAGGCCGAACGCTCGCAGCGCGGCGTCCTCTTCGGCCACCGCTCGCTTCCTGCGGACGGATTCGGCGTCGCGAGTGAACGAGGAGTCCGACGCGTCGTCGGGCATCGGAACTCACCGCCCCTCCGGCCGGTGGTCGGCGTGAGCGTCGCGGGTCATACCGTGCGATACGTCAACGAGTCAAAAAACGGTTCGTCCCGATTGCCGCCGGACGAGAAGCGGCCGGCGACGGCCGCCACGGGAGAAGGCCGCGACGGGCTCCGAGCGGTCGGAGAGCGTGCGGCGGCGGACGCACGGACGACGGCGAACGGGTTCCTGTACGCACGTACACCCGGTCTTCTGAATCTCGCGAACGACAGGTGTACGGCCGTACACGGCAGAAAACTGGCCCGAACGGTCTCGGCGACTTATGGGGCGACCGGTCGGTACGTCGAACCGTGATGTCGCCCAGCAGACAGCGACGACCCACGCGGACGAGGTATCGAACGGCGAACGAACGACGCGTCCGGACGCGGACGGCATCGACTTCGACTGCGCGCGGCGTCCGAGTCGCGAATCCGGAGGGACGATGAGCCTCGTGAGGGATCGCCTCGGCGGCACCGGTCCGAGCCGGTTTCCGCGGGGACGCACAGTCGTCGCGGCACTCGCCATCACCGTCGCGGCCCTCGCCGTCGGCGTCGTCGGAATCGTCGTGACCGGGGCCGTGGAGTCACTCCTCGGCGTCGGCGACACCGCCGTCGTCCGGGTCCTCGACGGCAACTACATCCAAATCGGCTTCGCGGCGTTCGCCGTCGCCTACCTCCTGTGGCGAGGCGACTGGGAGCGATACGTCAAGGTCCGCAGGCCGACAGTCGAGGACGCCGGGTGGATACTCGTCATCCCGGTCGTCTTCGCGGCCCAGAGCGTCGTCCTCCCACCGATTCTGGCGGCGGTCGGTCTCCCGCATCCGAACCCGACCACCGGGAACGAGCAGTTGGCGCTGGAGACGCGACCGCTGCTGTGGCCCGTCGCGTTCGTCGGCCTGTACCTGTTCGCCGCGCCGGCCGAGGAACTGGTGTACCGCGGTATCGTCCAGGGTCGGCTCCGGGAGTCGTTCGACACCGTGGGCGTCGTCCTCTTCGGCGGCCTGCTGTTCGGGTTCATGCACTTCCTCGTCGGCCTGCTGACGTGGGGAGTCGCCCTCGGCGGGAGCATCTACTGGGGCCTCTCGACCACGATTCCGGGGCTTGTGTGGGGGTACGCCTACGAGCGGACCGAGAACCTCGCGGTGACCGCCGTCACCCACGCGATGTCGTGGACGATAGCCGTCCACGAGATCGTCCTCCAGTTCCTGCCGGTGTGACCCGCCCGCGGCGGCGAGGAGCAGACGGTGGCGTCCGCGGCGGTCTCACAGTTCGTCCCACACCTGTCGAAGCTTCGCCCCCGGACGACGCACCCACTCGACGACGCCGCGGAACGCGCCAGCGGGCGTCCGTCGAAGCAACCGGACCCACGGCAGGACGTCGTGCTTCAGCGTCTGCGCCCCCTTGACGAGGAACACCCCCGTGAGCGCGAACGCGACGACGAGGACGCAGAGGTACACCGAAATCCCGACGAACGTGTTCTCGCCGATGAGGCCCCGCGCCGTCGCCGCGTTCGCCAGCGTCACGACGAACAGGGGGAGTGCCCCGGCGGCGGCGAGTTTGAGCAGGACGTCCGCCCGTTCGTCCCACCGGTTGGGCGCGAGTCGTTCCGCGACGGTCCGTTCGGCGTCGCGCCGTATCTCCGTCTCGGTGCGGAGGTCCAGTTCGTCGAGGCTCGGCGTTCCGTCGGACGCCGCCGCGTCGGCCCCGGCCTCGCGGGCACGCCTCACTACCGCGTCGCGTTCGATTCCTTCGAGTACCCGGAGGCGTTCGACGAACAGCGTCGCGTTCGCGAGTGCGGCCTCCACCTCGTCGTCGGGGACGTCCTCGAACGCGAGGTCGAACTGTCGGTCGGGGTACGCCGCGAGCGGTTCGAAGTCGAACGCACCGGCACGGATGCGCTCGCGTATCTGCCGTTGGTCGCGACGGCGTTGCTGCTCGTTCAACTCCTCGAACTCGTCGCGGATGCGGCGACGCTGCGTCTTGGTGAGGAGGGACGCTGGACGGCCAGTCATACGTCCGACACGAACCCGGTAGCTCAAAATAGTTCGAGAAATCGTCCGACCGGCGGCGAGGAGGCAGGGACGCGCACGGGGAGAGAGGGGCGCACGCGTGAGCGGGCCTGTAACGCGAGTAGTGAGAAATAGTTAACAGGAGTCTGGATGAATCCCCGCCCATGGCAGTCCTGAATGCCCTCCGCGAGACGCCCGGCGCTCTCCTGCGCAATCCGGTCGTCTTCGTCCCCGTACTCGTACTGATGCTGTTTCAAGCGCCCCAGATGGTGTTGCAGACGGTGAATCCGCTCCTCGGCAGCGTCGTCTCGCTGGCGCTCTCGCTGCTCTTCATCTTCGTGACGCCGTTCTTCCAGGCGGGACTCATCGGCATGGCGGACGAAGCCCTCGACGGCCCCACGTCGATTGGACGCTTCCTCAGCGCGGGGAAGGCGAACTACGTCTCCGTCCTCGTCGCGTACCTCGTCCTCGTCGCCGTCAACTTCGCCGTCGGTTTCGTCGTCTTCGTCGGCGCCATCTTCGGCGGGGTGGCGCTCTTCGGCGACGCGAGTGGCGGCCCGGGCCTCGCCGTCCTCGCCGTCGTCGGCGTCGTCGCCGCCGTCGGCGTCCTCGCGTACCTCCTGTTCGTCTTCTTCGTGCAGTTCTACGGACAGGCCATCGTCGTCAGCGGCCTCGACGCCGTCGCGGCGCTGAAACACAGCGTCTCGGTGGTGCGGCACCACCTCCTGAGCGCGTTCGGGTACTCGGTGCTCGTGGGCGTCTTCGGTGCGGTGGCCGGCGGCGTCTTCGTCCTCGGGGCGTCGCTCGCCACCCCGCAGTCGCCGCACCTCGTCGCGGCGCCGCAGGGAACGTTGCTCGGTGCCGTCGCGGTGGCCGCCCTCCTCGCTGTCGTCGGGTCGCTGTTCGGCAGCTTCTTCGGCGTCTTCTCCGTCGCGTTCTACCGCCGCATCGACACGAGGGCCGGCCGCGAGACGGTGTAGCCCCGAGCGACGCGCCGCCGCGCCGGACCGTCGCGGTAGACGGTCGTCACGACGCCGCTCAGCGGCGGACTCTGTCCGGAGTCGTGGGCAAGTCGAAACCGGCGTACGGGAGCGAGGCGTCGTTCCGAATCAACTGCTCCTCGGCGATGGTCAACCCGAGCGCACTCAACTCGCGGGCGATGCGCGTCAGGTCGTCGCCGTCCTCGCCGACGACGGTGACGACGACGTTCCGTTCGCCGGTGGCGAGTTCGCGGACGCCGACGACGCCGTCCACGCCCGACGCCTCCTCACAGAGGCAGTCACGCTCGGGTATCGGCGCGGTGCAGACTATCTGGACGAACAGTTGGTAGCCCGCCCGGCCGTAGTCCACGTCGGCCCCGTACCGGCGGACGATGCCCTCGTCTTCGAGTCGCTGGATGCGCTTTCGGACCGTGCTGGGCGACGCCGAGACGTCGGCCGCGATGTCCCGCGAGGAGACGTGTCGCGCGTCTCGCTGCAACTCGTAGATGATTCGCCGGTCGAGTTCGTCGAGTCCCTGCAGCGTCATCCCACGCCCTCCGAACAGCCGGCCCGACGGCGGTCGTTCCGGGTCATTCGCCTCGCTCCGTCGGGTACAGGGCGTCCAGACAGTCGTCGGTGAGCGTCGGAACTGCGATCTCGTTCCCGGCCTTCACCTTCACGATGACGCCCTCGGTGTCCGAGATGTACAGGTGGACCGCCGTCGCGCGCTCGTGTTGGATGACGAGCATCTGCGCCGGACCGAGGTGCGAGTACACCTCCTCGACGTACGGGCGACGGAACAGCGCAATCGAGCGGTGGACGACGACGTCGAACTCGTGGCTGGACAGTTCCGTCTTGAGGTCCGGTCTGATGTAGCGCATCTGGTAGTCGTACGTCGTCGCGTCGAACGAGGCCACCCAGCGGAGGTCCTCGCCGAACCGGTCTCTGAGGAACGCGAGGAGGCTGTCGTAGTCGGGCTTCGAGTCGTACGTATCTGTGGATGTCATGATGGTGGATGCGTCGGTCAGGCGAGTGCCGCGACGAGGAGCGCGAGACCCGTCGTCGCGGCGAGTGCGAGCAACGCCGTTCGGAGCGTCGTCTCGGCGTCCGCCGGGTCACGACCGACGTGTGACCCGAGGCGGTCGGACAGGGTTATTCCCGCCTCGGTGGCCGCCTCGCCGGTCCGAACGGCGAGCGACGAGACTCCCGTCGCGAGTCTCGCGGCCAAGGGGTGCAGTACGCGGTCGACGTCGACCGGGTGGACGCGCGAAATCGGCGTCCGGAGGAGGGCGAAGGCGGCGACGC
>NZ_WPCD01000362.1:0-1399 GCF_009741955.1 Halogeometricum sp. CBA1124
CCGACTGGAGATATACAGAAAAAACCCATGTTCGAAAAATTTGACGCCCGACCCGCGGTCCAGGTCGGTATCGGTACTCTCATCGTGTTCATCGCGATGGTCCTCGTTGCGGCGATTGCCGCCGGGGTCCTCGTGAACACGGCAGGCTTCCTGCAGGCGACTGCGCAGGACGCCGGGCAGGAAAGTGTTAACAAGGTTACGAACCGCGTCGACGTCGTCAGCACCCACGGTGTCGTCAACGACACCGGCGACGGTCTCACCGTCGATAGTCTGAACCTGACGGTTCGACTCGCGGCCGGGTCCGGCAGTGTGTCGCTGGAAGACACCACCATCAAGTACGTCAGCGACTCGACGGCGCGTAACCTCGTCTACAACGACGCGTCGAGCGCCGACGGGACGAACCTCGGTAACGTCTCGCAGTGGCAGGACGACACCGGCGTCGGCGGAGAGGGTCTGAACGAAACCGAGTTCACGGCCTACGCGCTCGAAGACGGTGACGACACGTCCTTCCCCGTCCTGAGCGGACAGGGTGACCGCTTCGAGCTCGTCATCAACACGTCCGTCGTCGAAGGCGCGGGCCAGGACGGCGTCAGCACGGGCGACTCGGTGAAGCTCGAGATCACGAGCCGCTCCGGCGGTTCCAGTCAGGTCATCATGACGATGCCCCAGCAGCTGGCCGGCAAGAACGACAACGACCCCATCGCTCTCTAACTACTACGTAAAATGTTCGACAAATTCAACAACGACGACCGCGGTCAGGTCGGTATCGGTACGCTCATCGTGTTCATCGCGATGGTCCTCGTCGCCGCAATCGCTGCGGGGGGTCCTCGTGAACACGGCCGGCTTCCTGCAGGCGACTGCGGAGGACGCCGGACAGGAAAGTGTGAACAAGGTCACGAATCGCGTCGAAGTGCTGAGCACGCACGGTGTGGTCGGCACGGAGCAGGACATCGACAACATCACGATGACGGTCCGCCTCGCGGCCGGGTCCAGCAGCGTGGACATGAACGAGACGTCGATAAAGTACCTCAGCGCGGGGAACGTGACGACGCTCACCAACACCACCAACCTGGACGGCAACGGTGACCCCATCTCCTCCGAGAACACGTTTCGCGCTGAACAAGGGTCACCGACGACGACGGGGTCGTTTCGGCGTGCTCAACAGCATGAACGACCGCTACGAGGTGGAGGTCAACACGTCCGCCATCGAGGGTAGCAACGACGCGAACCTCGGCGGCGGCCTCACCACCGGCGAACAGGTGACGTTCGAGATAACGAGTCGGACGGGTGGCACCACGCAGGTCATCCTGACGATGCCCCAGCAACTCGCCGGCAAGGAACCGGGCGACCCGGTCGAACTCTAAGTTCGCCGCCGCTCCGAATCGCGCTTTCGATTCAT
>NZ_WPCD01000305.1:0-2706 GCF_009741955.1 Halogeometricum sp. CBA1124
TCGCGTCGAGGACTGCGTCGTCCTCCGTCTCTCTTGACTCGTTCTGACCGACCCGACCGGACCTGCCCGACCAGTCGCGCCCCGACCTGACTGCCGCCCCCGCGTCTCTGGCCCCTCGCCGCCCTCGTGGACCGCCGCCGGTGCGCGAAGCCACGTCAGTATAAGTGACCCTGTTCTGCATGTCTCACCATGGAAGACGCCGCGCTCATCGAGTTGCTCCAGCGGTTCGGCTTCTCCGACAAGGAGATAGACACGTACCTCACCATTCTCGAACTCGGCGAGGCGAAGGCGAGCACCATCGCCGACGAGGCCGACGTCTCGAAGCGCTACGTCTACAGCATCGCGGAGACACTCGCGGACCGCGGCTTCGTCGAGGTGAACGACCACGCGGTGCCGACAACCATCCGCGCACGGCCGCCCGCGGACGTGGTCGAGTCGCTCACGTCGGACTTAGACGAGATGCGGCCGGCGCTCGAATCGCGGTTCTCACAGGCGGCCCCCCGGTCGGAGCGGTTCGAGGTGGTGAAGTCGCGGGTGACGGTCATCAAGCGCATCAACGAACTCGTCGGACGCGCCGAGACGGAGGTGACGCTGGGCGTCCCGTACTCGCTCGTGGACGACGTGGCCGACGAACTGCGCGACGCCGTCGACCGAGGCGTTCTCGTCCTCCTCATCGTCACCGGCGTCGGCCCGAACGACGACCTGCCCCTCTCGGGCCTCGCTTCGGTCGTCCGGGCGTGGGAGGAACCGATGCCGACCATGCTCACCGTCGACCAGGAGGCGGGACTGATCGCGCCGACGGAGATGGTCACGCAGTCGAACAGCGCGGCGCAGGCCATCGTCTTCGCGCAGGAGCAACTCGGCCCGGTCCTCGTCGGGTCGTTCCTCGGCAACTACTGGCCGATGGCCGCCGAGACGTACACCTGCGAACCCGACGACCTGCCGACGACGTACGGCGACTTCCGCCACGCCGTCCTGCAGGCGACGGTCCACGCGCGGACGGGGGGAACCGTCGTCGCACACGTCACGGGTCGGTGGGTCCACGTCGAGGACGGCCCCACCGAACTGACGGGCACCGTCGTCGACATCCGGCAGGGGCTGCTCGAACCCTCGACCAACTCGTTCCCCGTGGAGAACACGCTCGTCGTCGAAACCGACGAGGGCACCTTCAGTATCGGCGGGCAGGGGGCGTTCGTCGAGGACTTCGAGGCAGAGACGGTCGAACTTCGCCCGCTAGGCTGAGAGCCGCGGCCGCGGTGCCGCCTCCGACGGGTCGACGCTTCTCCGGAACGCTCGCGTCGAGAGAGACGTCTTCGCTGTGAGCGACTCGACGTTCCGATTCGCGCCCACCCACGATTTCGTATCGCGGTATCTAATTTATCGATGGTGAGGCGGCGCTTCGCCCGTCGCTCACGAACGGGTGGAAGACAGGCTGTGCCGTCGGTACGAGAGAGAAGGGTGGTACCGCCGCCGGAACGGGGCGGTCAGTCGGCGAACGCGCGAACCGACTCGAACTCGTTCGCCGCGACGGCGTCGCAGAGTGCCGACTCGTCCACGTCGTCGGGCATCGACCCCGGGTACTTCCGGCGGAAGTAGCCGAGGACGTTCTTCACGTCGCGTGCGAGGAGTTCCCGCGCGTTGTCGTGGTCGGTCGATACCGCCTGCGGCCAGTCGAAGACGGTCACGCCCTGTTCGCCGACGGCGACGTTGTACTCGCTCATGTCGGCGTGGACGTAGCCGGCGTCGTAGGCCGCCGCGATTTCGTGCAGGACCAGGTCGAGGACGCCGATCACCTGACCGGCCTCGAGTTTCGCCCGGTCGAGTTCGACGCCCCCCAGTTTCTCCATCACGATGGCGTGGCGGTTCTGGTCGATCGGTCGCGGAACCGACACGTCGGGGTAGAGGTCCTCCAGCACCTCGTACTCGCGTTCGGCCGCCTTCCGCGCGGTGTAGAGCCACGACACGTGCTGGTTCTCGGAGGTGTACTCGCGTTCGCGCATCACCTCGCGGAAGTTGGTGTACCCCTCGCGGTGGAACTTCAGCGCCAGCGGTTTGTACGACTGCACCTCGAACACGTCGCTCTCCTTCCCGACGCCGAGGGGGGCACCGACGCCCTGGATGGTATCTCGCTTCGAGAACGTCCGCAGGGCGAGTGCGTCGTAGCCCTCGACGGCGAGTTTGTACCCCTCGTACTGGATGGTCTTGCGTTCGACCAGGTCGCGTCGCATGCACCGGTTCAGTCGGTACTCCACGTTCTCCGGGGTGAGACCCGAGAGGTCGGGGAGTTTGCCGCGGTTCACCCACTCGCCGAAGCGCATCCCCTGTTCGACGCCCGAGAGGAGGTAGAAGTCCTCGGCTTCGAGTTCGGCCATCACGCCCGCGACGTTCCGCACCATACCCGAACGACGCCCGCGACACCTAAAAGGACCGCGAGTCGCGAGCGATAAACCATAAGGCGCGATATAAAATTACGTTTCGCGGTCCGGGTCGTGCCTCGGCGGTCTCCCTCGGTGCGACGGGTCGCCTCGAATCCCCAGCGTTTACGAATGTCATTCCGTTAGGCGTGTATGGTCCCGCTCACGCGCCGACGCCTCCTCCACGCCGCGGTCGCTCTCCTCGCGGGGACGGCCGGGTGCAACGGCTCTCAGAGCAGTTCGGTGACGGGAACGGCCGCGGCCGGTCCCGGCGGTCGCCCGGCCGACGCCG
>NZ_WPCD01000199.1:0-6645 GCF_009741955.1 Halogeometricum sp. CBA1124
GCGAACCTCTGGAAACGCTGTCTCGCCGCCTCCCACTCATATGCAGATCCGAACGCCCACACGGGCCGACCCGTGTGGCGTTCTTCATTTCGAACCATACCCTACAGCGACCGCTATCGCCACCCTCCCGCGAAAAGGCCGTAAACCCGCGCAGACTCCCGATTAAGCCGGATTAAATCCGGCTAAAACGGAAGCGAGTCGGGTTCAGCAACGTTCTGAATTATGTGTATGTCGCGTTTCGGTGAGGATGCAATGCGCATCAAATCGCTCACAGTCTTCGTCGCAGTCCTCCTCGTGGCCGCCGCCGTCCCGGCGGCGAGTGCCGCGACGACGTTGGACGTGACGGTCGAACAGGACGGCGCGACGGGTGACGTGCTCGTCGCCGTGACAGAGAACGGGACCGCGGTCGAGAACGCGACGGTGACCGTGGACGGCGACGCCGGGTACGCGGACGAACGGACGTACCGAACGGACGCCAACGGCACCGTATCGCTCGCGCAACCCGAGGACACGCAGAACGTCACCGTCGTCGCGACGGACGGAAACCGGACCGCCGAGACGACAGTCCTGATCGAGGGTGACGAGGACCTGTCGGTCGACGTGACGCAGGCATCCGACGGGAGCGTGGCCGTGGGCGTCGAACGGAACGGCTCCGCCGTGCCGAACGCGACGGTGGAAGTCAGCGTCGCGAACGACAGTTACGCGGCGGTCGGTAACTACACCACCGACGAGAACGGCACGGTCGGACTCGCCGCACCCGACGAGAACGTCACCGCGACGGTGACCGTCGCCGAGGGTGACGACGAGACGACCCGGACGGTGACGCTCGTCGCGCCCGAGGCCGACCTCGGTCTCGACGTCGAACAGACGACGGGCGTCGAGGTCAGCGTCGAACGCGGCGACGAGGCCGTCGAGAACGCGACGGTGAACGTGACGAGCGACGGCGACTACGACGGGACGGGCACGTACGAGACGGACGCGGACGGCACCGTCTCGCTGCCCGCACCGACGGAGAACGTCTCCGTCACGGTGACCGCGACGGCCGACGGCGACACCGTCTCCGAGACGGTCGGCCTGACGACCGAGTTCGTCGAAGCGGAGAAGAACTTCGGGAGCGCGGTGAAGCGATTCGTCGACGCACTCCGCGCCGCCGGGTTCAACGGCCCGCCGGGGCGCATCATCTCCGACTTCGTGACGGAGAACAACCCCGGGAACGCGGACGACGCCCCCGGCCGGTCGGGTGACGCACCCGGTCAGTCGGGCGACGCCCCCGGTCAGTCGGGCGACGCACCGGGGCAGGCGAAGCAGAACGCCGACGCGGACGACGAGGCAGCCCAGAGCGAGGACGGAGAGCAGGGTCCGCCCGAACACGCCAAGGAGAAGAAGAACGAGAAGCGGGCGCAGAAGGACGCGGACGACGACGGCCGAGACTGAGGAAGACGACGCGGAGGAGGCAGAGTCCGAAGACGCCGCTGACGACGAGAGCGGTGACGACTCCGACGACGACGCTGATTCCGACGACGCCGACGAGTCTGACGACTCCGACGACGACGGGCAGGGACCGCCGGACCACGCGAAGGGTAACGGCAACGGTAAGAACTAGTCGGCCGACGCAGTTCGGGTCGAGAGATTCGGCGACGAGCGTCCGTCGCCGTCGCGGATGCGCGAACGACGCTCAGAGTTGGTCTCCGCGGCGCTCTTTTTCGAGGCGTGCTCGAAGGTCCGAGAGCGGTAGCCCCGCCCGGGCGGCGACGTGGTCAGGGTCGGCGTCGAACCGCCGCGTCGCCCGAACCGCGCCGGCGGCGACGAGTTCGGTGCGCGCGTCCGGCGGCGACCACGTCGGTTCGGGAGGGACGGACTCCAACGCCGAGACGGCGGCGGTGCAGACCAGCGCCGCCGCGAGGGGGTCCGACGCCGCGTCGGCGTCCTCGCGGGCGCGTACGATGGCTCCGGCCAGCGCGAAGTAGCGTCGGGAGTCCGTCTCGTCCAGGAGCGCGCGTTCGAGAGCGCTGTCGACGACGGCGGCGAGTGCGTCCGCGTCGCCGTCCGCGCCGACACCGTCCGCAGTGGCGTCCGTGTCGCGAGTCACGCGTCGTCGTCGACGGGCGAGGAGAGGTCGGTTTCGACGACGGTGCCGTCGGGGCTGAGCGTGACGCGGCCGAGCGTCACCGTCTCGCCCGCCGGCGTGTCGGCGGCGACGGCTTCGAGCACCCGCCGTCGGTCGAGTCGGTCCCAGACGACCCGTTCGACGAGTCGCTGGAACTCGTCGGGGTCGGTCCACCCCGAGTCGATGTTCGAGGGGACGTGGACGACGAACTGGAGGTCGGCGTCCGTGACGTGGATGCCGACGCCGAAGGTGTCGGCAGCGTCGATGTCCGCACCGGCGTCGCTGTCGGTCATACCCGCATCTCGGGCGCGGCGGGACAAATACCCGGTGGTGCGCGCGTCGCGGACCCCGTGCGAACTGGCAGCACGCCCCTGAGAGGCGGCAGATAGGACGCCTTTTGGCGAACGAGTAACTCCGAGAATTCAATGAGCTACAAGATCGGACTCGTCGGCAAGCCCTCTGTCGGCAAGTCCTCCTTCTTCAACGCGGCGACGATGAACGACGTGCCCGAGGGGGCGTACCCGTTCACCACTATCGACCCCTCCGTCGGCGAGGCGTACGTCCGCGTCGACTGCGCGGCCCCCGAGTTCGACGAGACGTGCACGCCCTCCGTCGGGTTCTGCGACCACGGCACGCGGTTCGTCCCGGTGAAACTCGTCGACGTGGCGGGTCTCATCCCCGGGGCGCACGAGGGGAAGGGCCTCGGCAACCAGTTCCTGACCGACCTGAACGAGGCGGACGTCCTCGTGCACGTCGTGGACTTCTCCGGCGAGACGGACATCGAGGGCGAGAAGACGGAGGGGCACGACCCGCGCGACGACATCGACTTCCTCGAGGACGAACTCGACATGTGGTATCTCGACGTGCTGGAGAAGGGGTTAGAGCGCTACCGGTCGGGCTACCACGGCGAGGAGAAGAACGTCGAGGAGGACCTCGCGGAGCAGATGTCGGCGTCAAGACGAACAAAGACGAGATAAAACAGGTCGTGCTGAGCCTCGGACGCTCGCTGGACCCCGACGAGTGGGACGACGAGGACAAGGAGGCCATCGCCCGGGAGATTCGCAAGCGGACGAAACCGATGCTCATCGCGGCGAACAAGATGGACAAGCCCGCCGCACAGGAGAACTTCGAGGAGATAACGTCGGACCCCGACTACGACCACCTGACGTTCGTCCCCGCGAGCGCGCACGCGGAGAAGGCGCTGAAGAAGGCCGAAGCCGGCGGCGTCGTCGACTACGAACCCGGCGCGGACGACTTCGACATCGTCGGCGACGTGAGCGAGGACCAGGAGGAGGGACTCGAACAGATTCGGGAGTTCCTCGACGCGTACGGCGGCGCGGGCGTCCAGCGGTCGCTGGAGGCGGCCCTGTTCGACGTGATGGGCGCGATAGCCATCTTCCCGGGGAGCGCCAACGGGAGGTCCGACACGCAGGGCGTGTTCCGGGACTGCTTCATCCTCCCGGAGGGGTCGACGACGGAGGACTTCGCCTACCACCTGCACTCGGACATCGGCGACGGACTCCTGCACGGCATCGACTGCCGGTCGGAGCGACAGGTCGGCTCCGACCACGAACTCGACCACCGCGACGTGTTGGAAATCGTGACCACTGGCTGAGGCCGAAAAGTCGCATGAGCTATCAAGGGGGAGCCGTTACGAAGGGTACGATGCGGGAGGAACACTCCGCGCTCGACGCCACCGTTTCGGGGGAAATCGGTGGTCTCGGGGGCGACGTGACGTTGGACGACCTCTTCGGGGACGACTGGATGGCGGCGCACACGGACAGCGAGTCCATCGCGGGGTTCATCGAGTCGTGCAGCCACGAGGTCGAAGGTCAGGAATCGTTCGAGAGCATCCCGGAACGCGAGTGGGACGACCACGTCGCGGCCCACTCGGAGTTCGACGACTGGCGGTCGATGCTCTCTGCGGCCGTCGAGTCGTACGTCGGCGTCGCGCAGACGCCGACGCCCGAGGGAGGCGCAGAGGGACCGTCGGCGGAAGCCAGCGAGTAGGTCGTCAGTCCGTCCGCCCGCCGCCGTGCCCGTGCCCGCGGCCGCGGAGGTGCGCGAACACGGCGGCGACCAGTTTGTTCTCCGCGCGCCGCAGGTGTTCTTCGGCCGTCCGTCGACTGACTCCGAGACGGTCGGCCAGTTCGGCCGTCGTCGTCCGGCGCGGTATCTCGTAGTAGCCGTCCTCGACGGCGAGTCGGAGGGCGTCGTACTGTCGCGGACTGAGGTCCGGAAGTGCCATCGCCGGCGAGAGCGGCGCGCCTCCGACACCACGTTCACGTGCCGTTTCGAGAGCACGTCCACCGTCGTCCCGTCGTCGACGAGTTCGCGGTAGAGGTCGGTCAGCGACGCGGAGTCGAGGGCGAGGACGCGACAGACTTTCGCGCCGCCCTCGTAGCGGAGGGGCGGGAGGAGGAGACAGTCGTTGCGGACGAGGTACGTCTCGATGGCGTCCGTCTCGCGCCGTCGGAGGCAGTCGTCGGTGATGAGGAGCACCTCCGCCGAGCGGTCGAGTCGTTCGCGGACGCCGACGAGGCGTTCGACGCGTTCGACCACCGACTCGGCGTCCGGCCCGCGGACGTGCAACAGGTCGCAGTGGTCGTTGCACCACAGTTCGACGGACGCCTCCGTCGCGGCCGTCGCCACCGAGTACCCCCCCGTCGCCCGAAATCTCGAACGTCGCCTCGTACACACCGACACGTGCGCGCCGGGAGTATATAAACTACCCTCCGAACGGAGGTCTATTCGGTATGTGTGCGGCGCGTCAACGACCGGTATGGACGACGCAGACGGCGCGGACGGCGGACGACACGCGTCGGTGACCCCTCGGCGGAGTGGCGGCGGTATCAGGGGTCACGACGGGCACGGACATCGAGTGCCGGGGGTGGCGACAGGAGGCGGTCCTCCGGATGCTCAACAACAACCTCGACCCCGAGGTGGCCGAACGGCCCGAGGACCTCGTGGTGTACGGCGGCACCGGCCGCGCCGCCCGGTCGTGGGACGCCTACGACGCCATCCTCGCGGAACTCCGGGAGTTGGCCGACGACGAGACCCTCCTGGTCCAGTCGGGCAAGCCGGTGGGCGTGTTCCGAACGCACGAACGCGCCCCGCGGGTGCTCATCGCCAACTCGAACCTCGTCGGCAAGTGGGACGACTGGGAGCACTTCCACGAACTGGAGGCCGAGGGGAAGACGATGTACGGCCAGATGACCGCCGGGTCGTGGGCGTACATCGGGACGCAGGGCATCCTGCAGGGGACGTACGAGACGCTGGCGGAACTCAGTCGCCAGCACTTCCCGGACGAGGAGGGCCTGCGCGGGCGAACGGTCGTCACCGGCGGACTCGGCGGGATGGGCGGCGCGCAACCCCTCGCGGTGACGATGAACGGCGGCGTCTGCATCGCCGCCGAGGTGGACGAGGACAGGATCGACCGGCGCATCGAGACGGGGTACTGCATGGAGAAGACCGACTCGGTGGCCGAGGCCGTCGAACGCGCCGAGGCGGCCGCGGCGGCGGGCGAGTCCTACAGCGTCGGCGCCACGGCAACGCCGCGGACGTGCTGGAGGAGTTGCTCGAACGGGGGTTCGTCCCCGACGCGGTGACCGACCAGACCAGCGCGCACGACGAACTCGAGGGCTACTACCCGAGCGGATACACCGTCGAAGCGGCCGACGAACTCCGCGAACGCGACCCCGACCGCTACGTCGAGGAGAGCGTCGACACGATGGAGCGACACGTGGACGCCATCCTGGAGATGCAGGACCGCGGGGCCGTCGCGTTCGAGTACGGCAACAACATCCGCGGGCAGGTGCAGTCGTACACCGGCCGCGACGACGCCTTCGACTTCCCCGGGTTCGTCCCGGCGTACATCCGACCGCTGTTCTGCCGCGGGAAGGGTCCCTTCCGGTGGGTCGCCCTCTCGGGGGACCCCGAGGACATCCGCCGGACCGACGACGCCGTCCTCGACCTGTTCCCCGACGACGACCGACTCGCCCGGTGGATTCGACTGGCCCGCGAGGAGGTGCAGTTCCAGGGCCTCCCCGCCCGCGTCTGTTGGCTCGGGTCCCGCACCGACGACGAGGGAGTGAGCGAACGCGCACGATTCGCCCTGAAGATAAACGAACTCGTCGCCGACGGCGAGATTTCGGCGCCGATAGTCGTCACCCGCGACCACCTCGACGCCGGGAGCGTCGCCAGCCCGAACCGCGAGACTGAGGCGATGCGCGACGGCACCGACGCCGTCGCGGACTGGCCCATCCTGAACGCGTTGGTGAACTGCGCGGCGGGCGCGGACGTCGTCAGCGTCCACGACGGCGGCGGCGTGGGCATCGGCAACGCCCTGCACGCGAACAACCACGTCGTCCTCGACGGCTCCGACCTGGCGGCCGAGAAGGCGCGCGCGGTGTTCACCACCGACCCCGGGATGGGCGTCGTGCGCCACGCCGATGCGGGCTACGAGGAGGCACTCGACGAGGCGGCACGCTCTGGCGTCCGCGTTCCGATGCCGCCGGACGACACCGGCCCGGCGGCGC
>NZ_WPCD01000382.1:0-1046 GCF_009741955.1 Halogeometricum sp. CBA1124
CGTCACGCTGGGCGTCGTCGCGTCGGCGTCCTCCTCGGCCTGTTCCGGTCCTGAGGGGCCGTCGCTCGTCGAACTCGAACGGCCGTCTCTCGTCGAACCTCGTCGAACGTCCTCCGCCGAACGTCACTCCCGTACGTACGCGACCAGACCGAAGACGGCGAGACAACCGAGGAAGAAGAGGACGCCCGGTTCGGCCGCGGTGAACACGAGAGTCGCCAGCGTCGAGTCCGCGGCCGACCGACTCGCCGGTTCGACCACGCCGATGCCCGTCGCCGCGGGCGCGACCAGTCGCTTCGCCCCCCACTGGACCAGCACCGAGGCGAGGCCGAGGACGCCCAGACCGGCGACCACGTCGGTCAGCGACCGACGGACGTGCGGGCCGATGTCGCGGTTGCCGACGAAGACGATGGGGTCCGAGGCGGGCCCGTAGACGGTCATCTCGTTGCCCTTCTCCGAGTACCGCGTGTCGACGGCCTCGACGAGTTCGGCCTCGGTCAGCGTCGAGAGGTGGTAGTGGACGTTCTGGACGGAGGTGTCCAGACGGTCGGCCACGTCGGAGGCCGTCCCGGGGTCGTCGAACAGCGTGCGGAACACCGCCCGCCGCGTCTCCGAGGAGAGGGCGTCGATGACGGCGTCCGCCTCCGCTTCGTCCACGTCGAGGACGCGCGGTCGTTCGTCGGTGCGTGCAGTTCGGTCCTGTATGCGGTCGATGAGTCCGGACATTCGTGTGAAGTGCGCGTCGTCGCGTGCACAGTCGTGCGTCGTCGCGTGGTCGTCGTCTCTCGGGCGACCACTAAGCCCTGTTCGTAGTTCAAACGCCGCTTTGAGCGATTCGACCCGCCGCCTCGTCCCCGCGTTCGTTCCCGTCCGCCGTCTCGTTCTGCGCGGCCCGGACCGCCGCCGCCGGTCGGAGGCGGCCGTGACCCGCCGCGGGGTCGGGACCGGGTTTGCCGACGTCCGTCGCCGTCCGTTCGAGCAGCACCTCCACCTCTCCCGCGGCGACCGGTCGGGGGCCGTCGCGAGGACGAGTGCGGCCACGCCGCCCG
>NZ_WPCD01000159.1:0-8618 GCF_009741955.1 Halogeometricum sp. CBA1124
CGCGACGGTGACGGCCGCCAGCGCCTCCTCGTACTCCAACTCGAACGGCCGGGAGACGGCGTAGCTGATTATCGCGGAGCCGCTCAGCCGACCCATCGGGAGAATCTGCCGCGCGAAGTCCCCCGAGAGGTAGGCGAGTCGGTAGCGGAGCCCCCCGACCGGTTTCGTCGTCGTCAGGGCGTGACGGAGCGACTCGCCCCACGCGGAGATGGCGGCGACGCCGGCGACGCTCCCGACGGCGACCAGTCCGAGGTCGGCGCGGGCGACGGCGACGACCACCTCCCGACCGCCGGTCAATCGGACGAAGACGGCGAGGACGACGACTGCGAGGGCGATGCCGACCGCGGCGCGGACGGCGGGTCTGACACGCGTGCGAGAATGCGGGGGCTCCACGTCCGGTCGAACGGGGGCGAGGGACTTCAGTCCGATGTCATGGGGTCGGGGCCCCCGCCGACGTCGGTCGCGCGCGCTCTCGTCCGTCCGCGGACCCGTCGCCGCCACCGACGAACCCGTTCCCGTCCGGTCGCGACCCCCGTGTCGCCGCTCAGTCGCCCGATTCGCCCTCCGTTCGTTCCGTCGCCGCGTTCCGGACGCTTTTTGACCGCCTCCCGACTACGACGCAGTAACTGATGACTCGCATCGTCGTCATCGACAACCACGGTCAGTTCACGCACCTCGAACACCGGGCGCTCCGTGACCTCGGTATCGACACCGAACTCGTGGACAACGACACGCCGCCCGAGGAGATAGACGCAGACGGCATCGTCCTCTCGGGCGGACCCGACATGGACCGCATCGGCAACTGCCCCGACTACCTCGAGTTGGACGTGCCCGTCCTCGGCATCTGCCTCGGCATGCAGATAATCGCCGCCGAACTCGGCGGCCGCGTCGGATCGGGCGAGTACGGCGGCTACGCCGACGTGAGCGTCGACATCCTCGACGAGGACGACCCGCTCGTCGGGTCGCTCGCCCCCGAAACCCGCGTCTGGGCGAGTCACGCGGACGAGGTGAAGGAGGTTCCGGACGGCTTCACCCACACCGCTCGCTCCGACGTGTGCGACGTCGAGGCGATGAGCGACACCGACCGCGACCTGTACGGCGTCCAGTGGCACCCGGAAGTCGCTCACACCGAGGAGGGCGAGGAAGTGTTCGAGAACTTCCTCGACATCTGCGCCGCCTGAACGCACGGGTTTTTAGATAGCTCAAACTCTCTCTCGACTATGACTGCCACTCAGAGCGATTTGGCGGGGCTGTCGCGGTTCATCTTCCGCGCGCCGAGCTGGTACACCAGCCTCGCCTTCGCAGTCCTCATCGCGGCGATGGCCGGCGTCGCCGCGTTCGATTCCGGCGAGTCGATGCGGACGTGGCGCGGCCTGTTCTTCCTCGGAAAGGACGCCTGGGAGGGCATCTTCTTCATCGGCGTGCGACCGTCGTCGCCGCGTTCGGCACCTCCGGCGTGGACCGCTTCGTCGGCGGGACGCTCACGCCGAACCGGTCGTCGCTGCTCGCACTCGTCTGCGAGGTACTCATCGTCGCCATCGTCACCCTCGCGGCCATCGTCTCGGTGTTCACCGGCCTCGGTCAGCGGTTCGTCTTCGACGCCCTCGTCGTCGCCCTCGCGTCGGTGTTCGCCTTCCGACTCCTCGTCGTGATGGCCGTCTCGCGGTCCTCGCTGCTCGTCGCGGCGATACCGGCGAGCATCCAGACGCTCGCGGCGGCGGTGTTGCTGTTCATCTACAGCGGGACGCTCACCTTCATGTCCGTGGGCGGACCCATCCTCGACGCCTACCTGATTCCGTACCTCGCGCGCGCCGACCACGCCCCGTCGGAACTCTCGACCGTCTCGCCGGACCACTTCCTCCTCCTCGGTCTGACGTGCGCCGTCTACGCCTTCGGCGTCTACGTGTTCATCGTCGTCGTGGACCGCCCGTGGCGCAGAAGCCTCGGCGTCTCGGTCCTCGACTTCCTCCGCGGGTTCGTCGGCCACATCGCCGAGGGGACCGACGAGCTAGAGGAGTTCTTCGAGCAACTCGGCGAGAAGGCCATCGTCCCCGTCACCGTCCTCGCGTTCCGGTCCAGCGTCGGCGAGAAGGCCCGCTTCATCCTCCCGATGATACACCCCGGGCCGATGGGCGAAATCGGCGGCGGCAACTTCCCGGAACGCGTCGCCACCCGCTCGGACGGGCTGGCGTTCCCCCCGCACGCCACCGCCGGCCACGACTTCAACCTCGTCACCGAACGCGAAGTCGACACCATCCTCGAAGCCGCGGACGCCGCGTACGACAGAATCGAGTACGGGTCGGAGGCGACCCAGAGCGTGCAGGTGCAGTCGGGCGAGGCGAAGATGCTGGGGCAGGCGTTCGGCGACGACGCCCTCCTGGTCTCGACGTACGCGCCCGAGTTCGCCGACGACGTGGAGTACGCCGTCGGCCTCTCGGCGGCGGCGGAGGCGCGGACGGCCGGACTCGACGACGTCCTCCTCGTCGACGCCCACAACAGCAACAACGGACTCGACGGCCCGGACCTCGGCCACGTCACGCCGGGGTCCAAGCGGTCGTTCGACATGATAACCGCCGCCGGCCTCGCGGGCGAACACCTCTCGGCGGCCGCCCGCGGCGACCTCTCGATGGGCGTCGCGTGGGACCGGACGGAGTGGGAACCGACCGACGGCATCGGACCCCTCGGCATCCGCGTCGCGGTCACCGAAGTCGCCGGCCAGCGGACGGCGTACGTCCTCGTCGACGGGAACAACATGGAACCTGGCCTCCGGGACGCTATCGTCGCGGACCTGACCGAGGGCGAGGAGTCGCTCGTCGACGTGGCCGAGGCGATGACGACGGACACCCACATCGTCAACACCGTCGAGGCGGACAACCAGGTCGGCGCGGCCATCGACCAGGGGGAACTCCGCCGCCTCGTCGCGGACCTCGCCCGGGAGGCGGTACGCGACGTCGAACCCGTCGAGGCGGGGATGGCCGTCGAGCGAACCGAGGTGACCGTGTTCGGCAACGACCGGACCGAGACGCTCGCCAGTCACGCCAACGCCGTCGTCGCCATGGGCGGCGCGTTCGCCGTCTCCATCATCCTCGCGGCGATGGCGGTGAGCGTCCTCATCTTCCTGTTCGCCTGACCCAGGGCCGCCGCCGGTCCGCCCCCGCCGCGGCCGTCCGCGCGCCGCGGCACCAACAGACCCAATACCGATACGGAGAGACATCTTTCCGATGCGCTCACGTGACAGGAGAGGTGGACCGTGATAGTCGACCAGTTCTCGGCCCTGTTCGGGACGAACCCGGTGGTCCACGGACTCGTCGGCGGACTGGTCATCGCCGGACTCAACCTGCTCGGCGCGTCGCTCGTGTTCGTCTGGCGGAACCCCTCCGACCGGGCGATGGACGGCGCGCTCGGCTTCGCCGCCGGCGTGATGCTCGCCGCGAGTTTCACGAGCCTCATCATCCCGGGCATCGAGACGTACTCGAACGGCAACCCGCTCCCGGTGCTGTTCGGCGTGGCGCTCGGCGCTCTGTTCTTGGACCGGTCGGACGTGCTCGTCCCGCACGCGCACTTCCTGCTCTCGGGGCGCCGGCGCGCGGACGCGGCGAACCCCGGCGATGACCTCCCGGTGGACGACGAACGACTCGCCGGCGTCGTCCTGTTCATCCTCGCCATCACGCTCCACAACATGCCCGAGGGGCTGGCCGTCGGCGTCGGCTTCGGCAGCGGGGACCTCTCGACGGCGATTCCGCTGATGCTCGCCATCGGCATCCAGAACATCCCCGAAGGGCTGGCCGTATCGGTGGCGGCCATCAACGCCGGGCTGGACAAGCGGTTCTACGCCGTCTTCGCCGGCGTCCGCTCGGGCGTGGTCGAGATTCCGCTCGCCGTCCTCGGCGCGTACGCGGTGCAGACGGTGTCGACGCTGCTCCCGTACGCGATGGGCTTCGCCGCCGGCGCCATGCTGTTCGTCATCAGCGACGAAATCGTCCCGGAGACGCACACGAAGGGCCACGAACGCGTCGCGACGCTCGGCACCATCTTCGGCGTCATCGTGATGCTCTACCTCGACATCTCGCTCGGCTGACCGCCGCCGTCGGCCGCGCTCACGGTGAATCTATTACTGGCTGTGGCGCGTCTCTCCGTTATGTACGACGCCATCCTCTTTCCGACCGACGGGTCTGCGGGGGCGACTCGGGCGTTCGACCACGCCCTGGAACTGGCCGAAGACCAGGAGGCGACGCTCCACGTCCTCCACGTCGTGGACGTGCTCTCGCCCGGGGCGTCCCTCCACGAGACGATACGCGAGCGCATGGTCGAGCGAGGGGGGGAGCCTCGTCGAGACGCTCGCGGCCGAGGGGCGAGAGCGCGGCGTCACCGTCGAGACGGCGGTCCGCGAGGGCGACCCGGCGGCCACCATCGTCGACTACGCGTCGTCGGAGGGCGTCGACGTCGTTGTCATGCCGACGCACGGCCGCCGCGAACTGACGAAGGCGGTCCTCGGGAGCGTGACCGACAAAGTCGTCAGGACGGGCGACGTGCCGGTGCTGGTCGCCACCTTCGAGGACTGAACGACCGCTCTGTGGTCCTTGGCGCTCGTTTCGCCGACGCTGACGACGCCCGCTCTCCCGGCACCGCCCCCGGACGGGACGCTCAGGTCTCGATGACCACGCGGTCGGTGTAGCGACAGCTCGGACAGACGTGCTCGTACGTTATCTCGCTGCCCGTCGTCGCCGCCGTCCACCGGCCCTCGGTGTCGACGTGTCCGCAGGCCGAACAGCGCATTCGCGTCCGCTCGTAGTGCCCGCGAAGTCGGTCCAGCGGCGTGTCTCCGATGCCACTCCTTATTGCCATACGGTATCATATGGCAACCAAATTGATAACGATTCCTCACGGAAGCGTGAACGAAAGAGAGACGCGGGTTACGCCGCGTCGGTGTCACCAGACTCGATCTGGTGGCCCGCAGAGTCGCTCTCTGCGGTATCGGCATCGGCGCCTGCGTCGGCGTCCGCGTCGTCGGCGAACAGTTCGTCGACGGCGTCCCGTGCGGTCCGCGCCGCCTCGTCGGCCACGTCCTCGGCGTCGGCGTCCGCGTCGTCGGGCGCGTTGACGTAGACGTCCACTTCGAGGATTCCCTCCTCGAACGTGACCGTCACGTCGAAGTCCGTGACCTCGGACTGCTTGTAGCGGGCGAAGATGACGCCTTCGGCCGCTTCTGCGGCCGTCTCGACGACCGTCTCGTCCGTCGGCATTCGCTTACGCGCCGCCTGCGCCGCCGGGGCCCATCGGACCGCCGCCCGCGCCGCCCTGCAGCATCTGCTGGAGTTCGCTCTGGAGACTCTCGAACTGCTCCTGCACGCGCTCTTCCTGTTTCTGGAGCTGTTCGACGCGCACTTCGAGGCTCTCGACCTTCTCGCTGAGGTCGTCGTGGGCCGTCTCGTAGTCAGTCTCGACGAGGAGTTCGCCGACTTCGCGGTACATGACGGTGTCCTCGTCGATGTCCTCGAGGGCGTCGAGCGCCGTCTCGGATTCGGTGAGCGTCGACTCGGCGGACTGCTTCTGCGCGGCCACCTGCTGTGCCGTCTCCTGAAGGTCCTGCAGTTCTTCGAGCTTCTCCTGCGCTTCTGGCGGCAAATTACCCTGCATACCCAGACCCATGTGACCCGGACTGAAAAAGACCAGTATTCTCCCCGCGCCGTGTCAGTCGCCGAAATCAGGCCGCACAGTCCGCGACGCGTTCGGCGACGCCGACGAGACGGGTCCACGTGTTCACGCCCGCGCGGAGGGCGACGAGGTCCGCCGCGGCCACGGTGACGCGGACGGTTCGCCCGTCGCGTTCGACGCGCACGGCCGACCGGTCGTCGGCTATCGCGCCCTCCTCGACGCGGACGCTCTCGGCGACGGTCCGTGCGCGTCGCTCGTCGGGGTAGGTGAACGCGAGGGTGACGTCGTGTCGGCGGTCCATCCGCGAGAACGGGGGGGTCGCTATTCGACCGGGACTTCCTTGACGGTCGGTGCGCGCTCCTTCAGGAGCACACGGTGGCCGCAGTAGGGACACCGCACGCCGCCGTACTCGTCGAGTTCGACGTCGCGCTTACACCGAGAACACTTGTAGCTCATCGTTTAGGGGTTGTCGTCGGGCGTGATGTGTCTTACGCGCTCTCCTCGCCGTCGTCGCTCGAGAGAGCGGCGCGGATGGAGCGGCGGACCTGCTTGCCACCGGGCGTCTCGGGGCGGTACGTCCCGCCCGTGAACTTCTCGCCCGTCTCCTCGTTCATCCAGATGCCGGTGCCGACGCGGGTGACGGAGTCGCCGTCCACCTTCGCGTCGCGCATGTCGGCCTCTATCTCTTTCACACGTCGTCGGGCGACGCGTCCGTAGCGCGCACCGAAGCGCCCGGCACTCCCAGTCTTCCGTGCCTTCTGTTCGGCCATAGTATCGCGTCGTAGCCCCGGTACCGGGATAAAGCCTGCGAGTCGGACTCGGAGCGTGCGTCGGTGTGGCACGGGTCGAGACGGCCCTCGTCGGCCTCTCGTCGCGCCGCCGCCCCGTCGGTCACTCCTGCAACTCCGCCTCGCGCAACGCCTCGTTCAGGTCGTCGCGGACGAACTCGCCCGTCTCGGTGTCCATCGCGGTGGTGACGATGCGGTTCTCCTGGACGCTCGACCCGTCGCGCAGGAGGAGGCGGACGTTGCCGTTGCGGTCCGCGCGCGTCACCTTCGCGCGGAGGCTCTTCTGCGACCCCATCCCGCCGGCGTCGATGGGGCCCGGGATTATCTTCTTCACGTGCGGGTGGTCGGCGACGACGCCGATGGCGCGCCTGCCCTCTCGGTCGCCGATGAGCGTCGAGTGCGTCCCGCCCATCTTCTCTCTCGGCGGCGTCTCCACGACTTCCAGCGAGCGTTCGCCGCGCCGTTCGAGGACGCGTCTGACGGGCTCCTCGCCGGCGACGCGGTAGAACTCGTGGTGCAACTGCGCGCGCGTCTCCCTGAGCACGTCTCTGTCGCCCGCGGCGTACACCTCCTCGGGTCGCTTCCGTCGAATCTCGTCGGCGACGAGGCCGGCGAAGTTCCGGAGTTCGACCACCATCGCCTCGTCGTCCTCTTCGGGGATGGTCGTCACCGTCGTCGTCCCCACCACCTCCTCGCCGTCCAGCATCGTCAGTTCCGCTCTGTCGCGTTCGAAGGCGGCGACGACGGTGTCGCAGTTGGCGGTGTTGCACGTCAGACAGTAGTCTCCCGGCTTCTCCAACGGCGTGCCGCACCGCCCGCAGTCCATGTGCGAGAGCAGGCGACGGCCGCATAAAAGCCGACTGTTCGACTCGGCACCCGCGCCGACCGAGGGAGAAACGCTTTCAGGGTCGACGGGGAGTCTCGAACGATGACCGGTCGCCGCCCCGTCACGTTCGCCCTCCTCGCCCTCCTCGTCGCGCCCCTCCTCCTCGGCGTCGGCCCGCCCCGCCGCGGCGTCGAGTCCGCCGGAGGCGACACCGTTCTGCGAGCGGTCGCTGACTCGGTCGCTCACGTACTCGCTGCCGAACGCGACGGTCGAATCGACCACCGCGCACGCGACGGTGGTGAACGACACGGCCGCGGACTGGCGCGTGAACGCGTCGTTCCGGAACCGCTCGACGGTGACCCGACTCCGCGGCGACGAGTCGCTCCGACGCCGGGTCGTCGCGGACGCTCCGGCACCGTCTCGCCGGCGAACGTGACCGTCGCCGCCGCCGGACCCCGGACGCTGGCGTTCCGGTTCCGAACCGACGACTTCGCCGCCCGGACGCCCGGTGGCCTGCTTCGAGTCGACTACTTCCACGTTCGCGGCAGCGAGTTCCGAACCCTCTCCTGCGACCGACTGACGCTCGTCGGCCCGCCCGAGACGACGCTGTCGAACCGGCCGACGGAGACTCGGACGACGGTCCGGGCGACGGGGAACCGCGTCGTCGTCACCGACACCGCCGACTACCGCCCGGCGTCGTTCTTCGTGTTCGCGCCCGACGGGACGCCCCCCCTCCTGCGCGACGGACTCACCGCCGTCGCACTCGCCCTCGCCGTCTCCGGCACCGTCGCGGGGAACCTCGCGTTCATGGTCTGCCTCCCGACGGCCGTCCTCGCGGCCGGGTTCGTCTCGGTCCACCGCCTGTTCGGGTCGCTCCCCCGTTCGGGCCTCCGCGCCCGCGCCCGAGAACTCGGGCTGACCGTCCTCGGCCTCGTCGTCGTCGGCGTCGTGCCGACGGCGCTACTCCTGTTCTTCGACCAGTCGGCGCTCCTCGTCGCCGTCCCCGGACTCGCCGTCGCGGGGGCGGCCGTCGTCGTCGGCCCGTGGACGCACTCCTCGCGGGCGTCGCTCGTCCCCGTCGTCGCCGGCGTCGCCGCGGCCGGTGTCGCCGCCGGCGTCGGCACCCTCCTCGGACTGCTCGCCCTCCGGACCGGGGTGGCGACGACGCTCGCCCTCGCGGCCGTCTTCGCGGGGTATCCGCTCGGCGTCGCGGCGTCGTCGGGCCGCCCCGCGCGGCGTCCGACCGCCCTCGCCGCACTCGCCTTCGGCCTCGCGGCCGCCACGTACCTCCCGCTCACCGTCGCGGGCGGGTCGCTGTACGCCGTCGCCGTCGTCTTCGTCGCCCTCGT
>NZ_WPCD01000361.1:0-1400 GCF_009741955.1 Halogeometricum sp. CBA1124
GCGTGCGCTGGGAGGCGTTCGATAGGGGTATCTCGTCGGGTGTCCTTTCGGTACGCGCTTTGTTATGGTTGGAATAATCGCTCACCGTGCGCGAACCGCGCGAGACGTGCTCACGGTCCGCATACCCCGTCGCCGACGAATCTGACCGTTCGTGCGTGACGCTGAAACTATAATTCTGTGATACATATCTATACGTAACCACGACTGTATCGTTAGGAAGAGACTTCGACCGGAGATACTATTTTGTCCGAGCACAATCAGTTCTACCGAAGTCCCGGGCGTCGCACGTGGGGTCGATGGACGTGAAACGCCGAAGAGGCTACGCCCGGTGCTCACCTGACAAGTAGATTATGAATCATCTCTCCCCTCTCGAAACTGCCGAACGCGCCCTCGACTGGGCTCGGGAGCGAGACTACGCGGGGTACGACCCGTACGACGGCCTCAACAGCCCGATTCTCTCGTCGCTCTCGACGAACTGGTTCACGCGTCTCGTCGCCATCCACGGCGTCAACAAGTCGCCGGTGAATCTCCGTCCGTTGCTCGGCATCGAACCGGAACGCAACCCGAAGGGCATCGGCCTGTTCGCATCGGCGTGCCTGCGGTTGTACGAGACGACGGACGACGAGGCGTACCTCGCGGAGGCGGAACGACTCCTTCGGTGGTTGCGAGAGCACACCTCGCCGGAGACTGAGCGGCACGCGTGGGGGTACAACTTCGACTGGCAGAACGCCCGTCGGTTCTTCCTCCCCGAGTACCACCCGTCCATCGTGGTGACGGTGTTCTGCGCTCGCGCGTTCCTCGAACACCACGAAGTGACCGGTGCCACGTGGTCGCTCGAGGTGGCCGACGACGCCGCGGCGTACATCCGCGAGGGAATCAACGTCGTCGACGTCGAGGGGTTCGACGCCTACACCTACACGCCGCACGACGAGTTCGTCGTCATCAACGCGAACGCCCTCGCCGCGGGGTTCTTCCTCCGCCTGTCCGACCGCACCCACGACGACGCCCTGTTCGAACGCGCGGAGGAACTGTTCGAGTTCGTCCTCCACGCGCAGGACGACAGCGGCGCGTGGTACTACTCGATGCCCGCCTCGGACTCGCACCTCAGCCACGACAACTTCCACACCGGGTTCGTCCTCGAGAGCCTCCACGAGTACGTCACGCGCGTCGAGAGCGAACGCGTCCGCGAGGCGTACGAGAACGGGCTGTCGTTCTTCGTCCGGGAACTGTTCGAGGAGGACGGCGCGCCCAAGTTCGAGTCCGACCGGTCCAAACCGTACGACGCACACGCGTCGGCGCAGGCGCTCATCACCCTCGTCCAGTCGGACGACCCGGAGGCGCACGAGGTGGCGACCCGCGTCTACGACTGGACGATGGACAACCTCTACGACCCCCGACGG
>NZ_WPCD01000275.1:0-3812 GCF_009741955.1 Halogeometricum sp. CBA1124
CCGAATCGCAGAGAGCGTCGGCGTCGACGCGACCCGTGCTACTACGGCGACATCTCCCACCAGGAGAACCGTGCGCTGGTGAACCTGCTCGACATCGACCTGGTGAACCTCGAACGGGGAGGGAACATCGACGGCTACGACGGCGTCGCCCTCGTGGACCACTCCCGCCCGGGCGTGAACGACGGCCTGCCGGCGGACACCGCGGTGGACATCGTGGTGGACCACCACCCGCCGCGGGCGCCGTGGAGGCCCGGTTTCTCGACCTCCGGCGGGAAATCGCGCGACGAGTACGCTGATGACCGACTACCTGCGCCGCCTCGACGTCGAACCGGGCGCGACGGTGGCGACGGCGCTCCTGTTCGGCATCCGCATCGACACGCGCGACTTCACCCGCGAGGTGTCGGCGTCGGACTTCGAGGCGGCGGCCTGGCTGGTGCCGCACGCCGACCTCTCGACGCTCCAGCGAGTGGAGTCGCCGAGCATGAGTCCGGAGGTGCTGGAGACGCTGGCGCGCGCATCCAGAACCGCGACGTGCGCGGCGACGCGTTGGCGACGAACGTCGGCGAGATTCGGGACCGGGACGCCCTCGCGCAGGCGTCCGACCGCCTGCTCGACATGGACGGCATCCGTCTGGTCGTCGTCTACGGCTTCAAGGACGGCACCGTCTACGTCTCCGGACGGGCGCGCGGGACGGACGTGGACCTCGGCGAGACGCTCCGCGACGCCCTCGGCCCCATCGGGAGCGCGGGCGGCCACGCGGACATGGCGGGCGCGCAGATTCCGCTCGGCATCCTCGCGGACGTGGGCGAGGACTCCCGCGAGTCGCTGTCCCGCGTCGTCACGGACGTCATCTCCGGGCGCGTGTTCGAGACGCTCGAAGACGCCACGCGAACGCTCGACGTGGACGAGGGCGGGACCGACCTCGCGTTCGAATTCCCGATGGACGAGTGGTGAGCGGCGGGGGTCACCCTTTTGCCGCCACCCGCCGTACGGACGACGATGAGCGGGAAGGCTGCCGTCGAAGACTACATGACGAGAGAAGTACAGACGGTGTCTCCCACGGACTCCGTCGCAGACGTGGCGAAACGCATCGTCGAGAGCGACGGACACAACGGCTTTCCGGTGTGTGAGGGTCGGAAGGTCGAGGGGTTCGTGACCGCTCGTGACCTCCTCCTGGCGGACGACGAAGCGCTCATCTTCACCGTCATGTCCGAGGACATCATCGTCGCCCACCCCGACATGGGGGTGAACGAAGCCGCGCGCGTCATCCTCCGGTCGGGCATCCAGAAACTCCCCGTCGTGGACGACGCGGGCAACCTCGTCGGCATCATCTCCAACACCGACGTCATCCGCTCGCAGATAGAGCGGGCGACGCCGGAGAAGGTGGGGAAACTGATGCGGACGCTCGAACAGATTCACGGCATCACGGTCCACCAGGAGCGCGACGCCGTCGAGTTGAGCGACCTCATCCCGACGCAGGCGCGCGTCTACGCCGACGAACTCGAGGGCCGACAGTACGAACTCGAACGCGGGCTGGCGGAACCGCTCGTCGTCATCGACAACGAGGGCACCCTCCTCCTCGCCGACGGCCACCACCGGGTGATGGCCGCCGACCGACTCGGTATCGAGGAGATGGACGCCTACATCATCGTCGTCGACGACCCCATCGAACTCGGGATGCAGCGAACCGCCGAGAAGGAGGGGTTGGAGTCCATCGCGGACATCGACGTGGTGGACTACGCCCGACACCCGCTGGTGGAGACGACGAAGCGACTGCAACAGGACTGAACGGCGGTCATCGGCGGCGCGGCGCGTCCGTCAGCCGTCGACGTCGTACTCGTCCTGCCACGCGGCGACGGCGTCTCGCGCGTCGGCTTCGGTGTCGAACCGCTCCCGCCGGTAGCCGCGCCCCTCGGGCGACTGGTGGAGACGGTCTAATCGGACCGTCCAGGTGTCGTCCGGACTGCGCCGGAGTCGGACGGTCACGACGCCGTCGCTTCGCTCCCACTCCGTGACTCGGTCGTCCGCGCGGACTTCCTGCCAACTCATGCGTTCTCGTCCGCCGCGAGCGCACCTGATTCTTGCTCTCCGTCGCCGGGGCGCGGTGCGTACGGCCGCGTCGTCGGTGCGCCGAACGGGCCGCCGAGTCAGTCGAGTGCTCTCGTCGTCGTCCGCGCGACGGGCGAACGCGCCGACGAGTCGGTGACGGCGGACGGCACCGTCGTCGCCGACTACGAGACGAACGCGAACTACGGCCGCCACGAACCGGTGTTCGAGGCAGTCTACGTCGACTCCGTGCCGCTCTCGGGCGGCGTCGCCGACCTCTCGGGGCGGAAGCGCTACCGCTTCCCGGCCTCGCGCCTCCGACCGGTCGAGTCGGCGTTCGCCGACGGCGAGACGGTCCGCGGCGCGACGGAGTCGGAACGCTCGGAGACGATGCAGGCGTCGCTCGTCTGAGCGGCGAGTGCATCGGCGCGTCAGACGCGCGTCATCGTACAGTGGAAACGAAGGGGTTCGGAGGCGACGCGGTCGGCCGGTTCTCTGTTACCGCGCGCCGGCGACGCCGCTTCCGATGGCGGCACCGCACTCACCGCAGCCGACTATGTAGAACCGCTTGGACGCCTTGAAGAAGCCCGTCTCGGCGCCCAGGTCGACGAACTCCACGTCGGACTGTTCTGCCAGCGTCGCGTCGCACTCCGGGCAGTGGACCATCTCAGGCACCCCCGGCGTCCGCCGCGCCGCCGTTGCCTCTGGCGCCGGCGACGCCGCTTCCGAGCGTCACGCCGCACTCGGCGCAACTGACGTTGTAGAAGCGCTTGGCGGCTCTGACGAACCCGATACTCGAATCGACGTCCTCGAACGTCACGTCGTCTATCGCGTCGAGGGAGGACCCGCAGTCAGGGCAGTGTACCATACGGCAGAACCGACGCGTGAGCGGCGGAAATAACTACGGGTCGACAGGAACGGCGGAGCGGCCGCGAACGGCCGGCAGGGGACGCTACGCCTCCTCGACGTCGGTCAGTCGACTCTGCGACGGGCCGCCGACGAACGAGTCGAACGGTTCCCCCTCTGCCAGCGCCGTCTCCTTCTTCACGCGGTAGTTGCCGCCGTCGGTCACGTACAGGTCGCCGGGGTGGAAGAAGTACCAGTCCTCCCGGTCGAACCGGACCGCGATGCGGGACTTCGCGCCGAAGTTCTGCGCGAAGTAGATGAGGGCCTCCACCTCCTCGCCCTGGAGGTAGATTGGTTGCCCGGAACTCGCCTTCGCCTCGATGGCGTAGAACACGTCGCCGTTGCCCGCGAGGACGTCCGGTAGTTCGCGTTCCGTCGCGCTTCCGGACGCCGGGGCGCGCATGACCGCGAACCCGGCTTCGTCGAGTCTGTTGACGAGTTCGCGTTCCCTGCGGTCGCCCTTTCGGTTCGAGGACATGGCCGACTGTCGGCCGTGGCCGCTCTTAAATTGGCCGACCGACGGTCGTCGGCCGGTCGTGCGGGTCCGCAGCACACACCGTGGGGATTCATATCCCACCACGTGTGAGTCTCTATTATTGATATGTCAGGGGGAAGTCGGGGGGCCGTCGCGTCCGGCGGCCTCGTCGTCGCCGGGGTCGGGTTCTTGCTCACGCGGTCGGCGACGGCCGCGTCGACGGCCGGCGGGACGTCCGCGCCGTTCCTCGTCGGGAAACTGCCGTTTCTCGTCGTCGGCCTGAGCCTCAGCCTGTTCGGCGTCGTCCCTCGCGGTGAGCAGGTGGGGGCGGACGCACGGGTGGACCGTCGCGCGGTGGTGCCTGCTCGGGACGGCGGCGACGGGC
>NZ_WPCD01000254.1:0-4552 GCF_009741955.1 Halogeometricum sp. CBA1124
CCGCGGGAACGCCATGTCGTCGGCCGTCCGACCATGATGGGGAGGAAGTAGTTCGCCAGCCCGGTGAACACGGGCGCACGAAGAAGAACAGCATCGTCAGCCCGTGCGTGGTAAAGAGGGCGTTGTACGTGTCGGCGTCCCACACGTCCGTCGTCGGGGTGAACAGTTCGGTGCGAATCATCATCGCGTCGGTCGCACCCCACAGGCCGGCGGCGAGTCCGAGGATGACGTAGAGGATGCCGATGTCCTTGTGGTCGACGCTCGTCACCCAGCGCATCAGGCCGTACGGTTTGCTGGTCTTGTGTTCGCGGCCGTACAGCGTTCCGACGACGGAGGAGAGGCGGCCGCCGTCGGCGGCGGACTCCTCGGGTCGCCGTTCGCCCCCGTCCGGGCGTCGGTCGGTGTCTCGGGCGCGTGCGTCGTCCGCGCCGCGGCGTTCGCCGCCGTCGGTCCTGAGCGAGACGGCGTCGCTGAGCGATTCGACTCGAGCGGCGTCGGTCGTCTCGCGGCGGCGCCAGCAGACCCACCCACCGAGGAGGGCGCAGACGGCCGCGAGGAGGGTGACGAGCGGCAGAGACATTATCGAACTGAGCGCGAGGCGCGCACGAGAGCGACTTGGGACGGTCCCCCCATAAGTGCGAAGGCCGTTCCCAGTTTCCGCAAACGGTACGATTTCTTACCTATCGAAGCGGCGGCGAGATGGAGACGGCGCGCGGAATACCGATTCCGGACCGGCGACGAACTGCTACCGCGACGAGAGGTCGGGGTCGTCGCCGAACGTCTCGCGCGACGGCGTCCGGCCGGTCAGGCGGGCGTAGACGGCGCCGGTGACGTAGCCGTACGCGAGGTGGGCGACGAGCGTCAGGCCGGTGAACGCGAACACGATGGCGCCCGTGAGTTCGCCGCGGCCGACGACGACGAACGGCACCCACAGAATCGCGCCCACGCCCATCGCTTTTATCGCCGGGTCGCCGCCGGGAATCGTCTCCTCGACGGCGACGAACAGCAACGGCCACGCGACGGTCCCCGCGGCGACGAACAGGAGGAAGCCGACGGTGGTGCTGCCGGGGACGCCGACGAACCGGGCGACGACCTCGAACATCCCGATTTGCGAGCGAGTCTCGACCTCGAACAGGAGGAGCAGAACGGTCAGCACGGCTGTTCCGGAGAATCCTCCGGCGACGGCGGCGAGTGGCCTGTTCATGTCAGACTGGTTCGGGGAACCGGCGAATAAGCCTGACGGCGTTGGCGGCGACGCGCGGCGTCTCGCTTCGTCGTCGTTCGCCGGGGCGACAGCCCCCGTGACGCGCCGCGTCGCGTCCGGCGCGGCCTCCTCACAGGAAGAACGTGAGGACGGCGAGGACGAGGAACACCACCACGAGGAGGCGGGCGGCGCTCATCGAGAGGCCGGCGACGCCCCGGAAGCCGGCGAGGCCCGCCAAGATGGCGAGGACGATGAACGCGATAGCGAGCGTCAGCAGTCCGCCCGACTGCAGGGGGACCGCGACGGCGGACGAGGCGACTGCGACTCCGGCGGCGAGTGCTGTGAGCGCTGGCATAGTTACACAGAGACTCGTCTCGCACATAACCGTTGTAGCCGTTCGACAGACCGTCTCGCAACCCGACAGTTGCGACGATTGATACCGGCCGTCCTCGTACGCCGGGCCGTGTCTCGTGTCGAGTCCGTCGTTCGGGTGACGAAAGCCGTCGTCGCGGTCAGTCGCGAGAAGACCGTGACGACGCTCGCGGCGAGCCTCGCCTACTACGTCTTCAACGCGTTCGTCCCGACGGTGTTCTTGCTCGTCGTCGGCGTCGCCACGTTCGGGCCCGCCGAGAGCATCGTCGGCGGCTTGACTGCGCTCGTGGAGGTGGACCAGGCGCAACTCGAACGGGTGCTGGAGATGATCGGTGCGAACACCTCCGCCCGTCTCCGCGCCCTGTCGCTGGCCGTCGCCATCGTGGTGTGGAGTTCGCTGAAGAGCCTGCGGTCCATCCAGGACACGTTCGCCGAGGTGTACGGCACGCGGCGGCACACGTCGTTCTGGGGCCGCCTCCGCGACACCGGACTCGTCTTCGTCGGCACGACGACGGGGCTCATCGCCGTCTCGTTCGTCTCCATCGCCCTCTCGGTGGCGCTCCCGGTCGGCTGGCTGTCCGTCGCCAGCGTCGTGCTCATCTTCGGGTCGCTCCTCCTCGTCTTCCTCCCGATGTACTACCTGTTTCCCGCCGTCGAGCAACCGCTCGGCGACGTGCTCCCGGGTGCGCTCCTCGCCGCCGCCGCGTGGACCGTCTCGGGCGTCGTCTTCCGCGTCTACGTCACGCTCTCGGAGAGCGTCCAACTGTACGGCGTCGCCGGCGTCGCGCTCATCTTCCTCTCGTGGCTCTACTTCGGCGGACTGGCCATCCTCGTCGGCGTCGTCGTCAACGCCGTCCTCACGGGGCGCGTGGACGCCGACGCCGACTGGCTGCCGAGCGTCCCGGACCTGCCGAACTCGACCGACGAAGAGGAGGGCGAACTGCGTTCTTGAACGCGCTCCGCCGCGAGTCGGGTCGCCGCGACCGTCGACTGGTACGGTGCGCTCCCGCCGTCGGTCCGAGATTCGACGGGTATATCATCGGCTGGTGAGTGACACGACACGATACGATGTCGGCCGTTCTCGGGTCGCACCCCGTCGCTCTCGCGGAGGCGTCGGACCGTGGTTGACCTCGAACTCGACGGCGTGACGAAGACGTACGCCGGCGCGGCGGCGCTTCGAGACGTCTCGCTGTCGATATCCGAGGGTGAGTTCTTCACGCTCGTCGGCCCCTCCGGGTGCGGGAAGACGACGACGCTCCGCCTCGTCGCCGGGTTGGAGACGCCCACGGAGGGCGTCGTCCGCTTCGACGGAACGGACGTGAGCGGGGTGCCGACGGAGGACCGCGACGTGGGCGTGGTGTTCCAGAACTACGCGCTCTTCCCCCACATGACCGTCCGCGAGAACGTCGCCTACGGCCTCAAGTTCGGCGGTCCACCCGCGGGGACGACGGTTGACGAACGCGTCGGAGACCTGTTGGAGATGATGGACATCGCCGGGATGGGCGACCGCGACCCGGACAACCTCTCGGGCGGCCAACAGCAGCGCGTCGCCCTCGCGCGCGCCCTCGCCCCGGAACCGGACGTCCTCCCTCCTCGACGAACCGATGAGTGCGCTGGACGCCCGCCTCCGCGAGCAACTCCGCCGGAGCGTCAAGCGCGTGCAGAAGGAACTCGGCGTGACGACGCTGTACGTCACGCACGACCAGGAGGAGGCGCTGGCCGTCTCCGACCGCGTGGCCGTGATGAACGGCGGCCGGGTCGAACAGGTCGGCACGCCGCAGGACGTCTACCGCCGCCCGGAGACGGAGTTCGTCGCCACGTTCGTCGGCGACAACAACGTGTTCGAGGGGACGGTCCGCGACGCGTCCGGCGACCGAACGGTCGTCCGCGTCGCCGACGCCGAGTTCGAACTCCCGCCGACGGACGCCGACGCGGGCGAGACGGTCCGGTTCTGCGTCCGTCCCGAACATCTCTCGATTGCCGAGACGACGGGGGCGACGGCCTCGGAGGGGGCGACGGCCGCGAACCGTCTCGCCGTCGAGGTGGAGACGGCTGAGTTCCTCGGCGACACGACGCGCCTGCACTGCCGGTGGGCGGGGCGGACCGTCGTCGTCAAGACGGGGTCGGTGCCGGAGGCGACGCGCCTCGAACTCGGGTTCGCTCCGGAGTCGGTGACGGTGCTGTGAGCGTCCGAAAGCGACATGGCCGCGACGGGCGGAGGTGAGAGACGATGATAACGCTGTCTTCGGACTTCGGGACGCCCTACCCCGCCGCGATGAAGGGCGTGTTGCTCCGCCGGACGGACGCCCGACTGGTGGACGTCGCCCACGACTTCCCCCGGCAGGACGTCCGCGCGACGGCGTTCTGGCTCCGGGAGGTGCTCCCGTACTTCCCGGCGGCGACGCACCTCGTGGTCGTCGACCCCGGCGTCGGCACCGACCGCGCCGCAATCGTCGTCGAGGCGGCCGGGCACACGTTCGTCGCGCCCGACAACGGCGTCGTGCTACCCGCCGTCCGCGAACTCGCGGGCGACGACTTCGACGTGTACGACGTGGCCTACGACGACGTGGCGAGCAACACGTTCCACGGCCGCGACGTGTTCGCGCCGGCCGCCGCGGACGTCCACGACGCGCCCGCGGTGACGGCGATAGAACGCGTCACGCCCGCCGCGGAGTTCGTCGACCTCACGTTCCCGACGGCGACGGTGGACGGCGACCGAGCGACGGGCGAGGTCCTCGTCGTCGACGACTTCGGCAACGCAGTCACCAACGTCCCCGGGGAGTTCCTCGACGGTGCGGACCGCGTCGCGGTGAACGGCGAGTCCGCGCCCGTCGCCCGCGCCTACGCCGCCGTCGACCCCGGCGACCGACTCGTCACGGTCGGCAGTCACGGTAACGTCGAGTTCGCGGTGAACCGCGGGCGCGGCGCGACGCGTCGGACTGGCCGTCGGCGACGCGGTGACGGTCGAACGGCGAT
>NZ_WPCD01000190.1:0-6941 GCF_009741955.1 Halogeometricum sp. CBA1124
CGGCGACGACGGCGGCGAGGAGTGCGCCCGGGACGGCGACGACCCACGGGAGGCCGGTGACGAGGGGGAGGGCGACGGAGCGACGAGGACGACGCCCGCCGCGAGCAACTGCGGGAGGGCGCTCGCGACTACCGGACCGCCGGACCACTCGACCGTCTCCCCCTCGTCGAGCGTTATCCAGTCGGGGGCGTTCATCGCTCGTCGGTGGGGCGGACGTCTGCGTCGCTACGGGCGTCTTCGCCGCCGTGGACGCCGTCGTCGCCGCGGGCGTCGGCTCCCGCCACGCGCGCCGCGTCGTCGGTCTCCTCGGATTCGAGGAGCGACCGAATCGCGCGGAGTTCCGTCAGCACGTCGTCCAGCACGGCCCCTTTGTCCTCGTCCTCGCGAGACCCGACGGCCTGCTTGACGCGACGGTTGACGAGTTCGGCCACCTCACGGGGGTCCTCGACGGACTGGAACTGCAGTTCGACGCCGGACCCGCCGGCGGTGCTGACGTCGACGTTACCGAAGCCGAGGTACGCGCCGAGGATGCCCTGACTGTACGAGGTGTTCTGCACCTTGTCGAAGCCGACCTTCTGCACGTCGCGCGAGAGGATGCCCGACTTGCGGTAGAGGCCGGCCGTCGTGACGACGTAGTGGGTGTTGCGGAGCGAGAGGTACGCCCCGACGACGATTGGGATGCCGACGAGGAGGAGCGAGAGGGGGAGGCCGACGACCAACGCGGGGACGATGCTCGCGGGGTGGGGGGTGGCCGACCAGACGACGTCCTCGTCGTCGTCCAGGGTCACCCAGTCCAGTTCGGGTTCCATGTCCGGCGAGACGAGATGGGACGGGATAACCGTTGGCCCGTGACAGTCACGACTGCCGAGCGCTTCCCGCGAGGCGTCCACGAGGACCGCCCACGCGAGTCCCGCGAGGCCCACGTCGCGGGCGAGGACGTCTCCGAAGGCACCGCCCTCGACGGCGAAGACGACGGCGAGGTAGGCGCAGGTGGCCGACAGCGAGACGGCGGCGACGGCGGCCGCGAACGCCGTGTAGCGGTCGGCGACGATGGCCGCGCCGAAGCCGACTTCGAGGACGCCGTTGACGAGCATGAAGACGACCGGCGAGACGACCAGCCACGGTGCCAGCCAGTCGGTGACGTAGACGGTCCACGCCGCCGGGTCCAGCAGTTTGTGGACGCCGGCGAGGAACACCATCGCGCCGAGACTCAGGCGCGCGAGCGTCGACGGGTCGGGGCCGCGGGCGGCGAACGCACGCGTCCGCTGTCGCGCCCGCGCCGAGAGCGTCCGGCCGTCGGGGTCCACTCGGGACTCACTCCTCGGGCCGCTTCAGCGACAGGGCCGTGCGGTCGAACTCGCAGACGAGTTCGTCGTCCTGATTGAACGCCTCGACGTGCATCGTGACGACGCCGCGTTCCCCGTCGGACGTCTCGCGCTTGTCGGTGACGGTGGTCTGCGCGCGGATGGTGTCGCCGTGAAAGACGGGCGCGGGGTGTTCGACGTCGTCGTACGAGAGGTTGGCGACGATGGTGCCGTCCGTCGTGTCGGGGATGGAGAGTCCGACGGCGAGCGACATCGTGTAGAGGCCGTTCACCAGTCTGTCGCCGAATTGCGTCTCCTCGGCGAACTCCCGGTCCAGATGCAACGGCTGCTGGTTCATCGTCATGTCGCAGAACGTCTGATTGTCGGACTCGGAGACGGTGCGTCGCTTCTCGTGGACGATTGTCTCGCCCACCTCGAACTCCTCGTAGTAGCGTCCCGTCATGGCCGTACGGTCTCGTCTCACGCGAAAAACCGTGACGGTTCCGACCGCCACGCCACAAACGCCTTCTCGGTGTCGGCCGAACGGACGGTCGAACGCGCGCCCTCGCCGTTCGTCTCACGTACATGTACTCGAATCTCCGCCTCGTGGTCGTGGTCGCACTGGTGTGTTCGAGCGTCTTCGCCGGCACCGCCGTCGCGCAGGACGCGACGACGACAACGGAGCCGACGACGACAGAGACTGCGACGGAGGAACCGACGACCGAAGAACCGACCGCGGGCGAGAGACCGGACGCCGACCCCATGGGACTCACCGACTCGCCGGTGCCCGGGTTCGGCGCGGTGACGGCCGTCCTCGCCCTCGCCGTCGCGGCGCTCGCGGCCCGGCGTCCGCCCGGTGACGGGGGCTCGCCGGTCCGAATCGGTCGGTCGGGTCCGCCCCCGACGAATCGGGGACAACACACAAGCCGCGTCCGTCCCTCCGCCCGTTCACCTCGATGATTCAGTGTCCTCGCTGCTCTGAAGCGGTCCCCGAGACCCGCTACTGTCTGAACTGCGAGACGAATCTGGGCGTCCCGGAGATACCGACGCGCGACCCGGAGTTGACGGGGCGGTTGAGCGACGCCGCCGCCGACGCGGACCACGAGAGCGTCGCGTTCCGGACGCTCCGCTCGAAGCACGACCAGTACGACCGGCCGCTGGGTAGCTACCTGTTCGCCGCGGAGCGACCGAAGCGAATCCTCGACGTGGACGCCGTCACGTTCGAGGGCCACGACGACGAGACGTGGAAGATACGCCCGGGCTTCAGAGCGCGGGGCCACGCCGTCGTCACCGACCGGCGTCTCCTCGTCGTCGCGCCGGCGACCCGGGGAGACCAGCTCTACGAACTGCCGTTCACCGACGCCGTCTCGGTCGAGTCGTCGTCGTCGTGGCTCGCGGACGCGCTCACGGTCGACCTCGCGGACGGGTCGTCGGTCAGCCTCGCCGTCTCGGGGCTGAACGACCACGAACGCGCGGCGGCCCGCGACCTGCTCCGGGACGCGCGGCGGCGAACGACTCCGCCGAGTCGCGGCGGGCCGCGTTCGTCCGCGACGTGGACGACGTAATCGCCGACGCCGACGACGCGGCGACGGCCCTCCGGGCGGCGGCGGACCTGTTCGACGACCGCGAGGACCCGACCGCGTTCGACAGCCACGTCGCCGCGGCCGACTCCGTCGACGACCTGTTCGCGCGCCTCTCGGAGTCGGTCGGCCACGACCCGGCGTCTCGCCCCGCCGGCGCGAGCGACGAGAGCGACGCGGACGACTCGGACGCACCGCTCCCGGTCACCGGCGTCGGTTCGTCGGCTCTCAACACCCCGTCCGTCGACGCCCCCTCCCTGCGACGGAACCTCCGCCGGACGCTCAGCGAGGGCGACCCGAAGGAGGGCGGGTAAGTGGGCCATCGGCGCGGGCATCGCCGGGTTCAGCGTCGCCGTCTCCCTGCCGTTCTCGACGGCGGCGGGTCTCGGTGCCATCGCCCTCGGCGGCGCCGCGACGGGGGCGTACGCGAGCGCGAACCCCGACTCCGCCGCCGCGCGAATCGACCCGATAGAGATGGCCGTCGGCGCGAAGGCGCGCGGCCGGCGGTGGGAGCGTCGCGGCGCGCCGGGCGGGGCCGCGGTCGGAAGCGCCGTCGGTGCGGCGGAACACGTCGCCGAACGGGCGACGCTCTCGACGTACGCCCACTGGTACGCGAACGTCGACCCCGAGTTCGTCCTCCGAGGGGCCGAACTGGGCGCGCGGGCCGCCGACTCGTCGACCGACTTCGAGAACCGCACGGCCGCCGCCCTCCTCGGCGGCGGGTTCGGACTCGCCTACGGCTACAGCGACCTGGACGAGTCGGCTGCGGACCTCGAGGCGTTGCTCGACGCGGACGCGGAGAGCGTCCTCTCGTCCGGAAGAGACGACGGCGACCGAGCCGACGAACTGGGAGAAGGCAACGGGAACGCTGGACCGGCCGATGACGGACGAGACGGCGACGGACCGGAGGAAGACGAGCGAGACGGGGACGGACCGGTCGACGACGAACGAGCGAACGGAGAACGGGGCGGCGACGACTGACACGTCGATTCCCGACGGGACGTAGTTTCAAATCGCCGCCGCGCGTGGGTACGACTATGGCACGACGAAGCCTGCTCTTCTCGCCGGGGGACCGCCCGACGCTGATGCGGAAAGCGCCGTCCACCGCGCCGACGTGCTCTGTTTCGACCTCGAAGACGCCGTCGCCCCGTCGAAGAAGGACGACGCCCGCGCGGCCGTCCGCGAGGTCCTGTCGGACCCGACGTTCGACCCCGACGCCGAAGTCCTCGTGCGCGTCGCCGCCGAAACCGTCGCCGACGACTTGGACGGCGTCATCGGCCCCGACGGCGACGCCGACGTTCGACTGGACGGCCTCGTGGTCTCGAAGGTGGGGTTCGCCGAGGACGTGCGCGACGTGGACGACGAACTCGCGGCCCGCGGGTGGACGCTCCCCCTGTTCGCACTCGTGGAGACGGCCCGCGGCGTGTTGAACGCGCCCGACATCGCGGCCGCCGGCCCGACGACGGCCCTCGTGTTCGGCGCGGAGGACCTCGCCGCCGATTTGGGCGCGACGCGGACCGAGGAGGGAACCGAGGTGCTGTACGCCCGCGAACGAGTCGTCGTCGCCGCCGCCGCCGAGGGCGTCGACGCCATCGACACCGTCCACACCGACTTCGAGGACGAGGCGGGCCTGCGCGAACAGACCGAGTTCGCGCGCACCCTCGGCTACGACGGCAAGATGGCCATCCACCCCGCCCAAGTGCCCGTCGTCAACGACGCGTTCACGCCGCCGCCGGAGCGAGTCGAGTGGGCCGAACGGGTGCTCCGCGCCCGCGAGGAGGCCGACGCGTCCGCCTCGGGGGTCTTCCGCGTCGACGGCGAGATGATAGACGCGCCACTCGTCGCGCAGGCCGAACGCATCCTCGAACGCGCGGGCGAGGCGGACGCGTCGGACGCCGACGAGAACGAGAGATAGAACCGCCTTAGTAGCGTATTATCATCATTCTATGATATTATTCCCGGCAGACTTAACCCACCTCCGTTCGCTCCAGTCAGTATGAGCGAGGAGGCGAACCCGTTCGAGAGTCTACAGGAACAGATAGACGACGCGCGCGCGTATGTGACGTCAGCGACGACGTGCTCGAACGACTGAAGCATCCCGAGCGAGTTCTCGAACTGAACCTCTCGGTCGACATGGACGACGGGACGACGAACCGGTACCGGGCGTTCCGGTCGCAGTTCAACGGCGACCGCGGCCCGTACAAGGGCGGCATCCGCTACCACCCGAACGTCTCGCGCGACGAAGTGAAGGCCCTCTCGGGGTGGATGGTGTACAAGTGCGCCGTCGTCGACATCCCGTACGGCGGCGGGAAAGGCGGCATCGTCATCGACCCGCGCGCGCACTCGGCCGCCGAACTCGAACGCATCACGCGGTCGTTCGCGAAGGAACTCCGCCCCCTCATCGGCGAGGACCAGGACATCCCCGCGCCGGACGTGAACACCGGCCAGCGAGAGATGAACTGGATAAAGGACACCTACGAGAAACTCGAACACACGACGGCACCGGGCGTCGTCACGGGCAAGGCCATCTCTTCCGGCGGGAGCGAGGGCCGCGTGGAGGCGACGGGCCGGTCGACGATGTTCACCGCCCGCGAGGCGTTCGACTACCTCGACGTCGAGATGGAGGGCGCCACCGTCGCCGTGCAGGGGTACGGGAACGCCGGGTCCGTCGCGGCGAAACTCCTCGAGGACATCGGCGCGAACGTCGTCGCCGTCTCCGACTCCGGCGGCGCCGTCTACAGGGAGGGCGGCCTCGACACGAGAGCGGTCAAGGAGTTCAAGCGCGAGACGGGGTCCGTCACGGGCTACGACGAGGCCGACGAGGAGATGTCGAACGACGACCTGCTCACCCTCGACGTGGACCTCCTCGTCCCCGCGGCGTTGGAGAACGCCATCGACGGCGACTTGGCGCAGGACGTGCAGGCGGACGTCATCGTCGAAGCCGCGAACGGACCCCTCACGCCGGACGCCGACGACGTCCTCACCGAACGCGACGTCCACGTCTTCCCCGACATCCTCGCCAACGCGGGCGGCGTCACCGTCTCGTACTTCGAGTGGGTCCAGAACCGCCAGCGCTTCCACTGGACCGAAGAACGCGTCAACGACGAACTCGAACGCGTTATCACCGAGGCGTTCGACACCCTCGTCGACGCCTACGAGACCCACGACCTGCCGAACTTCCGCACCGCCGCGTACGTCGTCGCCATCCGTCGCGTCGTCGACGCGTACACGGACAACGGCAACTGGCCCTGAGACGCGCAACCGGCCCTGAGTCGCCGTGACGCCCGGCGAACGCGACGCGGCGGCGACTGCTTCGACCCGAACCGCGGTTCCGACCCGTCGCGGAAAGACCTATCACAGGGAACGCTGAACTTCGGCCGTGTCCTTCACCGAACTCATCGCGAACGTCGAACGGAGCGAGAAGACCCTCGTCGTCCACAACGCCGACCCGGAGACGGTCGAGTCGGTCGTCGAACGCTTCGCCGACCGGAACGTGCGGGTCGTGACGGCGTCGACGGCGTCGGGACCGCCGGACTACGCCGTCCTCGCGGACGGTGACCGCGTGCTCTCCACGACGTCGCTGTCGGAACTCGTCCCCGACGGCGGGACGCCGCGGACGCCGCGTTCGCCGCGCGGCCGTACCGACCCATCCTCGACGAGTTGGACGAGACGACGTTCACCTCCTACGACGCCGGGCGGATGCTCGCGGCCTCCCGCGAGATAGAAGACCGCGCGTGGCGGATGGGCGGGACGCTCTACGCGGGGTTCCAGCGTTACTCCCGCCTCGAACCTCAGCTTTCGGTGTACGAGCAGTTGGGTTCGCGGCCCGACCTCGACGTGACCGCGTTCGGCTACCCCGACGCCGAACTCTCCGACCACGGGGACGCGTTCGACGTCGTCCCCGACGGGGGCGCGGAGATGCGGAACGTCTGGTTCGTCGCCCACGACGGCGGCGGCGACGACGACGCGAAGTCCGCGCTGGTCGCCGAGGAACGCGAACCCAGACGGTTCTACGGGTTCTGGACGTACGACCCCGCCACCGTCGACTACGTGTTCG